>JBBSDR010000083.1:0-11259 GCA_038240465.1 Gemmatales bacterium | reverse complement strand
AGTTCTCGAACAGCGACGAGACAGCATAGTGTGCGCCGACCTGCTCCCAGCCGACCTGGGAGGGCCGAACATACTCCTCGAAGATCGCCTTGCCGTTGCCCAGTTCGGGAAGGTTGCTCGGAGCGCGGACGAGGATCGCAAGAAAGCCTGTCTCGAAATCCTCGCCGAACAGTTCTTCACCGAGTTGGATCGCCCGCGCGGCATATTGCAGGCACTGGACGGTCTCGATGCCGCTGATCTCGTCGAAGAACCAGCCGCAACTGGTGTACATCAGCAGCGTCTGCCGCTGCATCTCGAGCAACTTCAGGACGACGCTCCTCTCGTCGTCGTCGGGGTGTTTGAGGGCATGTTCGCGCAGCCAGCGCGTGACGTTCTCTGGCGAACGATCGTGGATTAGCGCAACACTATCATTGCGGGCCAGCCAGGGATCGCGGAAGAATCGACCTGCGAGTTTCTCGTAAGGTCCGGCCAGGGCGTCGCGCAGCCAGTCGAGCGCTTGACGCAGTGGGCCGCGCCATTCCTGCGACCAGCCCCCCCGGCCACTGTTGCAGCCGCAGTTGGAGCGCCAGCGTTCGATGCCGTGGAAGCAACTCCAGCTCGTGTTCTCGTGAATCTCGACTTCATGCGTCGGCAAATGGTTTTCCAGGAACTCGCCGTAGTTGGTCAGTCGGACGTTCGGATGCGCCTCGAGGATCTGGATGGCGGACGCCAGGGCCATGTCGCCATGCGCGTGATGATGGCCGTAGCTCTCGCCGTCGGTGGCAATGTGGACCAGTTGGGCTTCCGCTCGCGTGTCGGAGAATGCCCCCATCAGGCGATCGACGAGATATTCGCCGCGAAGCAGCAAGCGCTCGAAGGCGACGGCGCGCGAGATGGGGCCGTCGTAGAAGAACAGGCAGATGCTGCGTCCCGAGGGGAGCCGGTGCAGGTAAGCGCGGGTCGGATCGATCTGGCCGCTGCTGACGTCCTGCCATGCCTCCTGGCCGAGCGGGCGAATGCGCGCGGCCTGCGACGGAGCCAGAACGGTGAAGCGAACGCCGTGTTCCGCGAGGACATCGAGCGTTTCGAGATCGACGGCGGCCTCGGCGAGCCACATGCCCTCGGGATCGCGGCCAAAGCGTCTCTGGAAATCCTGCAAGCCCCAGAGGACCTGCGTCAGCTTGTCGCGGCGGCAGGCCAGCGGCATGATAATGTGGTTGTAGACCTGGGCGAGGGCCGAACCGTGGCCGCCGAAGCGCTGCTGCGAATCGCGATCGGCTTCGAGCAGGGCGCGGTAGGTGTCGGGCGCGTGCTGTTCGAGCCAACTGAGCAGAGTCGGCCCGAAATTGAAGCTGATACGCGAGTAATTGTTGGCGACGCGAGCGATCCGGCCCTCGCCGTCGAGGATGCGCGCCGAACCATTGGGCGCGTAGCATTCGGCGGTGATGCGTTCGTTCCAGTCGTGATACGGATAGGCGGAATCCTGCAATTCGACCGCTTCCAGCCAGGGGTTCTCCCGCGGTGGCTGATAGAAGTGGCCGTGGATGCAGATACAACGTTCCATGCGTCTCCCGTCCATCGATCTCGCAGATCTGTTCGCGTCTTTCTATGGTATGGGGACAATGTGGGAACGGGTGCGATTCTTCGCCGCTCGCGGCTTGGCGGTCTTTCTCGCCAAGCCGCAATCGGCAAGAGCGTTTCTCAACGACACCATCAGCCGGATTACATCATGCCCTGGTATCTCGCCGACGTCGTCCTGGAAGTATCCATCGAGGACGATCCGCGCAACGTCGTCCACGTCAACACGCACCTGATCGAGGCCGAGTCGCCCGAGATGGCCTACCAGAAGGCCCTCATCATCGGCCAGGCGTCGGAACAGGAGTACCTCAACACGGAGGACAAGGTCGTCCGCCTGCTGTTTCGCGGCCTGCGCGAACTGAGCCTCATTCCCCAGGAACTGGAAGACTGCGCGGAGTTGACGTACAGGGAATCTATTGGCGTGCCGGAAGAGCAGTTGCGGCAGTGGATGCTGCCGCGCGAGCAACTGCGCGTCTTCGCTCCGGTCAAGGACAAGTCGGCCGGCCCCAACTACATGCCTCGGTGAACTCATCATGAAAACGCATCGGCTGGGCCGCACGGGCCTGAAGGTATCGGAGATCTGCCTTGGCACGATGACCTTTGGGCATCAATGTGACGAGGCGACGTCGTTCGCCATTCTCGATCGGGCGGCTGAGGCGGGCGTCACCTTCATCGACACCGCCGACGTCTATCCGGTGCCGCCCGCGCCGGAGACGACGGGCCGGACCGAAATCATTCTCGGCAAGTGGCTGCAAGGCAAGCGCGACCGGTTCGTGCTGGCGACGAAGTGCCGGATCAAGGTCGGCGACGGGGCCAATGACGAGGGACTGTCGCGCGTCCACATCATGAGAGCGGTCGAGGCGAGTCTGCGCCGGCTGAAGACCGACCACGTCGAGCTTTATCAGGCACACTCACCCGATCCCGACACGCCGCTGGAGGAGACGCTGCGAGCGTTCGACGACCTGGTGCGTCAGGGCAAGGTGCGCTATCTCGGCCTGTCGAACCATGCGGCCTGGCAGGTGGCCCTGTCGCTGGGCATCAGCGATCGCTTCGGGCTGGAGCGAGTCTGCTGTGTGCAGCCGCGCTACAACTTGCTTTATCGGGAGATTGAAAGCGAACTGCTGCCGTTGTGCCGCGATCAGGGGCTGGGAGTGATCCCCTACAATCCGCTGGCCGGCGGCTTCCTCACGGGCAAGTATCAGACGCTCGAGGATGCGACACCGGGAGGCCGCTTCGCGCTGGCGGGCAAGACAGGTCCGCTCTATCGCGAACGCTACTGGAAGCAGGCGCAGCTTGAGGAGGTGAAACGTTTGCAGGATTTCTTCGGCCCGCGCGGCAAGAAGCTGACGACGGTCGCGGTCGCCTGGGTGCTGGCCCAACCGGGAATCACGTCGGCCATTGTCGGCGCCAGCAAACCGGAGCAACTCGACGCCAGTATTGCCGCCGTCGAGTTGCCGCTCGATGAAGAGGAGAAGGCCGCCTGCGACGAGGCCTGGCTCCGGCTGCCCCGGTAATGCTCGAACAACGGAATGGAGGATGTCACTTCTTACCGTTCAGCTTGGGGGACAGGTTGTCAACGTTGTTGCGTTGTGGGCCAGATTGTTGTTGTCGCTGTAGTCGATACGCAGGCCTACCCAGTTTTCCTGGTCGGAGATGTCGAGGACAACGACGATATTGGCCGTGTACTTGGTGCCGATGACGGTTCCCTTGTAGCCGGCCTCGATGTGGTCCTCGACCGCTGAGGCGGAGTGTACCGCGCGCCCTCTCAACCGTCCTTCCTCTCGCCACCACTGAAGAGCAGGCCCGCACCAATGAGGGCAAGAACAAAGCCGACGATCATGTCGAGGCCGATGCCTCGATTTGCGGCGTCGTTGCCAATGGCGTGGTTGAACTTGGCCGCGAACGTCTGACTCGCTTGGTACCCATGGTAGATCAAGAAGCAGCCGACGACGACGAGTACTAATCCGATACCTTTCATGTGTTCTCCTCGCTACTCTGGATGGTTTTATGCCTGCCGTTAGTCCGGAGGTTCGTTTAGGAAATCGCAGTTAACCCTCAGTAGAATAAGGGTTAACTGCGATTTCGCAAACGAAACTCCGGGCTAAAGCGCCTCGTTCGGCCCGGTTTGGCGTTAATTCGACCACCGAAGAATTTCGCCTTCCCTCTCAAGTCTGTCCCAGAAGCTCCCCTCGCCCCCGCAAAGCCGGGGGCGAGGGGCTTTCAGGTCAGACTCTCAGATGTGGCGGTCAGTCGCTCCATTTCCCTTTGGCCATCTGGATCCACTCGGTCTTGGAACCTTCCTTATTCATGGACAGGTTGTCCTTGTATAGGCGCACGCGGTTGAACTCCGTGATCCCCTTCAATCGCAACTCAACGAACTCGGCGGTACTGGTGACACCTTCGTAGTCGCCGAGGGTTCTCCCGTTCTTCTTCAGTTTCCAGTCGTTGCCGCCGACGTTCGAGCAGGACCAGATGACTTGGTTGTTATCGACTTCCCTCCCGACCCAGACGGTTCTATCTGCCGCCAAGGCAGGCGAAACCGCCGCGATGACGAAGGCGACTGTGAATACCAAGAATAGAGAAAACCGCTGCATCATGGCTGTGTCCTCCGCTGCTGACTTTGGTTGTGTGGCTCGCTTTCAGCAGCAACAAGCGGCCGAAGTAGTCCCAACAGATTGTGCTGTGAATTCGCTCGGTTACGCTACGGTGGCAGTCCTGCTGCCAGTGCTGTCTCTCCCTTATCTCTCTTGTCTTCGCCTCGGGTTCCTGACTCCTTTACCGCGCAACTGCTTGTACTGCTGACGGTCGGCTCACGCGGGAGCGACCGTCATGTCGCGACGAACCAATCCTCGCGTGGCCAAACTGCGGCGGTCGCGGTCACTCCTCGAAGAAGAGCTTGTAGAGACCCCATCCCGCTGCACCGACGACCGCCGCTCCGAGCACGAAAGGGGCCGCCGCAGTGGCGACCGCAGCCGCCGCTGCCACTTTGGCGGTAACCACTGCGGTCCCAGCCGCAACAGTACCACTCACGCCCCCTCCGCCAGCAGCAGCGGCTCCCATGGCCGCTGCAACTTGCATGGTCACTGGCGGTGAACTTCCTGGTCGGGGGGTAATCGCATGATGGGTTGCGGCTCCATAGGCAGCTCCTGCCGCAGCGGAAAGCCCTTGTGTGAGGGCCACTTCCTTGAGCTTTTCTTGTTGTTTTGAATCCATTGCAATCTCCTGTCGGCGAATTCTTGGAGCCGTGGTATCCGGGTTTGCTGGCAGGCCCGTTCCTTCCATTCAGCCACTTTTCGGCAGCCGGTTCGAGCGCGAACGATGCGGTTCTATTTACCTGAAACCCGCCGTTGACCTGGCCGAACAAGAAAACACCGGATTTTTTCTTCGCCACGTCGCCACGAGCAGGAGGGAGAAGGCGAAACGGGGCTGCGATCACGGAATCGGCCACTCCGCAGCCGTCTCCTGACGTTGAGGCCCGTGGAACGTGTGGAAAAGCATTGCGAAGTGGACCCTTGCTCAGGCTAGGGCGGACGAATCCGCACTTCCATCCCGAAAGAATGTCGTTGTTTGCAGAAGAACCTGGCCGTAGAATAAGCTGTCATGTAACCCACCACCAACAGGCTACCGAATCGAGGAATCGTCGTGACTGCCCAACTCACCGATCCTGAAGACTCACCTTTTACTGCGGTCGCGTTATTCGCGGTCGTCAAAGCCGGTTACCAGGCGCTTGGCGAACTGCTGGAGCAGCATCGAGCCTATCTGCGCACAATTATCCGGAATGAGATGACTCCGCAATTGCGTGCGCGGGCGGATGCCTCGGACATCGTCCAGGAGGCGAATCTCGACGTCCTCGAACATGTCATACGCGAGACCAAGGGCTTCTTCGTGGTCAGGCAGGAAGAAGATCTCGCGGCCTGGCTGCGGCGGGTCTGTCTCAATGCCCTCCTCAACAAACGCCGCGACGAGGGCCGGGACAAACGCGACGCTGGCAAGGACCGTCCGCTGGCCGAAGGACTAGACCAGCCGGCTGCCAGCCCGGCCGCGAGCGGTCTGTTCCGGGAGCGCGAGCGGAATGAGTTGCTCGAACGGGCCATCAACCGCCTCGACGAGCCGGATCGCCTGCTGCTGCGGCTCCGCTACTGGCACGGCTGGTCCTGCCCGCAACTGGCGCTGCTGGCCGAGGGCGACGCGAGTGAGGCGGCCCGGGTGCGGATGCAGCGGCGGCTCGCGGAACTGGAGTTTCGGCTGGGGGAAGACGAAGAGATACAGAAGTGGGGAGAGTAAACGCTCATGGACGCCGCAAACTCACCAGAGACGCCGCCGTTGTCCCCTCGTGAAGAAATGCTCCAATTTCTTGCGGCCCACGACCAGGCGCTGGAAGACGGGGCGACAGTTCCTGAGCCGTCCGAATCCCTGCTGGAGCGTCTGGACGCCGGGGACCGAAACCGGTTCCTGGCCACCTTATTGAGGCAGAGGCGCCGGTATGGCTCGGGGCCAGGAGCGGCCGATTCCCCCATTCCTTGTCCTGCTGTCTCACCGGCTGAGAACAGCTCGAACGGGCAGGACCAGCCCTTCCCTTCCATCCCGGGCTACGAGATTCTGGACGAGTTGGGGCATGGAGGCATGGGCGTTGTCTACCTTGCCGAGCATATCGCTCTCAAACGACGGGTCGCGCTTAAGATGATTCTGACCGGCGCGAATGCCCGCGTTCAGGAACTGAAGCGATTTCGCGCCGAGGCGGAAGCCGCTGCCAAGTTGCAGCACGGCAACATCGTCCAGATCCATGAAGTCGGCGAACACGAAGGCAAGCCTTACCTCAACCTCGAATACATCGACGGCGGCAGCCTCGACGGCAGACTGGGCGGTGGAGTAATGTCGCCCCGCCAGGCCGCCGAGATGATTGAAACTCTCGCCCGCGCCATGCACTACGCCCACACCCAGGGCATCGTCCATCGCGACCTCAAACCGGCCAACGTGCTGCTCACCAAAGCCGGCACGGCGAAGATCACCGACTTCGGGCTAGCGAAAACACTCGATGCCGACAGCCATACCGTCACCGGCGTGGTGATGGGTACCCCGTCCTACATGCCCCCCGAACAAGCCGAGGGCAAGAACAAGGACATCGGCCCCTCCGCAGACATTTACTCCCTCGGCGCCATCCTTTACGAGTGCATTACCGGCCAGCCTCCCTTCCGCGGCGCGACGGCGACGGATACCGTTCTCATGGTCCTGAAACAGGAGCCGGTCCCTCCGTCGCGGCTGGCGGCGCGGCTGCCACGGGACTTGGAGACGATTTGCCTGAAGTGCCTCCAGAAAGAACCCGGAAAGCGGTATGGCTCCTCGCTCGACCTGGCAGGCGACCTCGCACGGTTTCTGAGCGACGTGCCAATCCTGGCTCGTCCAATCAGTCGGCTCGAACGATGTTGGCGTTGGAGTCGCCGCAACCCTTTGGTAGCTGGTTTGGCGGCCACCGCTGTTATGCTGCTGCTGTTGGCGACGGTCAGCGCAACCATTGCCGCGTTCTGGTTCCGAGCCAACGCGGATACAGAAAGGGCCAAGGCAGATACGGAAACCAAGGCCCGACTTGCCCTCGAAGAACAACTCTACGATAACTACATCGCCGTTGCGGAAAGGGAACTCACTTCAAAGCAAGATGTCGGCCTGGCAAGTCATTTACTCGACAAGTGTGAGAAGCGCTTGCGCGGCTGGGAGTGGGATTATCTCATGCGCCTTCGTGACGGGACCCGGCCCCCCCTCGGAGATGAGAACGATCGCCATAAGGCGGGCCTGTGGAGAGCGGCATTTAGCCCCAACGGCCAATTTGTCGCTACCGCGAGCATCGACGGGACCGTGAAAGTCTGGATTGCGGACTCGGGCCGATTGCTGCACACTTTCAAGGGACATGTCGGCAGAATCGCGGAAATTCGAGATTCTCTCCCCAATTTCCCTGGTCTTGTGATCCCGCAAATCCCTCGTCCTCCTGTCATGTGCCTCGCCTTCAGTCCCTGTGGACAATACATCGCCTCCGGAAGTTTCGCCCCCAACCTCAGCAGGTCCGTGGAGCTGCTGTTGCAGAGTACCCAGGAGTACGGAACAACAGGGGCGAAAAGTAAGCCCTGGCAGTTGGGCGTAGCCGAATTAGTTCTGCGACTCTGCTTAAAAAAGTTTGGGGAGATGCGCGGCATCGTGAAAATCTGGGAGGCGGAAACCGGCAAGGAGGTCCTGACGTTCCAAGAACACTTCGGTGTGGTCCTTTCCCTGGACTTTAGTCCTGATGGCACGCGCATCGCTTCATCGAGCATCAATGCGGATAATTCCTTTACTGTCTGGGATGCGAAAACGGGGGGCGTGGTCAAGGTTGTGCAGGGCCACAAGACGCATATCCATCGGCTTCGTTACAGCCCACGGGGCCGATTCCTCGCGTCGGCCAGTACGGACGGAGCCATCAACCTCTGGGATGTCGATACGTTACGGGAAGTGCTTTCTATCGAGGCTCACCACGCTCCCATCGTGGACCTGGCATTCTCACCCGACGCCGCTCGCCTCGCCTCGGCGGGGGAAGATGGCCGGGTGCGCGTGTGGGAAACCGCGACCGGTTCCGAAGTTTTCTCCGTGCGAGGCCATACAGGGTCCGCGCTCGGCGTTGCCTACAGCCCAGATGGCAAGAGAATTGCTTCGGGAGGATTCGACAAGACGATCCGTGTGTGGGACGCCGCCACCGGCAAAGAGAAGATTACGTTGCGCGGCCACGAGGATATGGTCTGGAGCGTCGCTTTCAGTCCCGATGGCCACCGTATCGTTTCCGCCAGCTTCGACAAACAGGTGAGAATCTGGGATGCTACTCCGCGAGAGGAACAACAGGGAGCAGGGTTATTCACAATCCCCCATGCCGACCGCCTGACCAGCGTCGCGTTCAGTTCTGACGGTCGTTTCCTCGCCACGGCCTGCCTTGATGCCAAGGTGCGTCTTTGGGATGGGAAAACGGGTGAACCGCTCCGGACCCTCGAAGGACACGATCGGTCGGTCTGGAGCGTGGCATTCAGCCTGGACGGCAAGCGCCTCGCCTCGGCAAGTTGGGACCACAAGGTAAAGATTTGGGATACGGCGACCGGACGTCACTTGCTTACCTTCTCCGGTCACACCGCTCCCGTGCAAAGCGTCGCCTTCAGCCCGGATGGTAAGCGCGTGGTGTCTGGCAGTTGGGATTCTCTCGCGAAAATCTGGGACGCGGAATCGGGCAGGGAGTTGGCCACCTGCGAGGGGGATCTTTTCCCAACGCTGGCCGTGGCTTTCAGTCCCGATGGCAAGCGTGTTGCATCGGGAAGGGCGGACCGCACCGTGAGAGTGTGGGATTCAACGACAGGGAAACTCCTTCTTACTTTGAGAGGACATGACGGCGCCGTACCCTGCATCGCCTTCAGTCGGGATGGCAAGAACCTCGTTTCCGCCGGGTGGGATCGTACCGTGAGGGTTTGGAACGTGGATCCTGAGTGGAGAGGGCGTCCCTCTCAAAGCCGGCCTGTCATGACGCTGAAGGGACATGACGATCGGGTGAATGCCGTGGCCTATTCGCCTGATGGGACCCGAATCGCCTCAGCGAGCGAGGACAAGCAGGTGCGGATTTGGGATGCTGCCACGGGCAAGGAAGTACTGCCAGCGATCCTCCACCGCGGGATCGTCTGGACCGTGGCGTTCAGCCCAGACGGGAAACGCCTCGCTGCGGGCTGCTGGACCGTTGCCGGCTGGGTCAAGACCTCGGAGGTGGAAGCCAGGCAAAGGCTTACCCCTTGATGACCCCTTGCACCGATCCACTGAGGATACAGCCTCCTTTCTGAGTCCCGCCTGTGAAAAGCCACAGGCGAGCGGCACAGCGTAAGCGTGCCGTGTTTTCTCCGCACGGCACACTTACGCTGTGCCGCTCGCCTTGCGTGTTGTTTTTCTCACGCTGCACTCAGTAATACCCGGCAGCGATTCATGCCACCCGGAGCTTCGGCTCGACGGTACGACCGCCGAGGGCCGCGATATCAGCATCGACCATCATGCGCGTCAGTTGCTCGAAGCTGACGTCCAGGTGCCAGCCGAGTTGCATTTGCGCTTTCGACGGATCGGACAGCAGCAAATCGACCTCGGCCGGACGATAGAACTTCGGATCGACGACGACATACTTGTGCCAGTCCAGTCCCGCATGCTCGAAAGCGATCCGCACGAACTCCTCGACCGTGTGCGTCTCGCCGGTGCCGACGACATAATCGTCCGGCTCGTCTTGCTGGAGCATCAACCACATGGCGCGGACGTAGTCGCCGGCGAAGCCCCAATCGCGCTGCGCTTGCAGGTTGCCCAGGCGCAGTTCGCGATCGAGTCCCAGCTTGATGCGGGCCACGCCATGAGTGATCTTGCGCGTAACGAACTCCAGTCCGCGCCGGGGAGATTCGTGATTGAACAGGATGCCCGAGCAGGCATACAGCCCATAACTCTCGCGATAGTTGACCGTGATGTAGTGGCCATAGACCTTGGCCACGCCATAGGGACTGCGCGGGTAGAATGGCGTCGATTCCCGCTGCGGCGTCTCCTGCACCTTGCCGAACATCTCGCTGGACGAGGCCTGGTAAAAGCGGGCGTTGGGGCAAACTTGCCGCATGGCTTCGAGAAGCCGGGTGACGCCGACGGCGGTAAAGTCGGCGGTCAGCACCGGCTGCAGCCAGCTCGTGGGAACGAAGGACATGGCGGCGAGGTTGTAGACTTCATCGGGGCGCACCTGATCGAGGACGCGCGTCAGCGACATCTGATCGAGCAAATCGGCCTGATACAGTTCGAGGTTTTCGCGAAGGTGTTCGATGCGCTGGAAGTTCTCGGAACTGGAACGGCGCACCATGCCGCAGACGCGATAGCCCTTGTCCAGAAGCAACTCGGCCAGGTAGCTGCCGTCCTGGCCCGTGATGCCCGTGATGAACGCGGTTTTGATCGACATCCTGTCCTCGCTTGATCGACGGCCCTGGACCTTCCTGGTCCCGAGCGCGGACTAGAGCAAAGCGTATAGCAAAAGGCGACAAAGGGAGTCAAGCCGATCACCCGGGCGGATGAGCGCGGCGCACGGCATTGACCATCTCGTCGAGCTTGGACAGGAATCGCGAGCGATCCCGCGGCGTCATCGGCGCCGGTCCGCCGGTGACGGCCCCGCCCTGGCGCAGTTCGTCCATGAGGTCACGCAGCGCCAGCGCCGAGCCGATGTCACTGTCCGTGAAGGGATGGCCCTTGGCATCAAGGACGCGGGCCTCTTTCGCCAGGCAGCGGGCGGCCAGGGGAATGTCGGCGGTGATGACGATGTCGCCTGGCCCGACCTGTTCGGCGATCCAGTCATCGGCCGCGCCGAAGCCTGAGCGCACGACCAGTTCAATCAGCGCATCGGTTGGCACGCGCAGGGGAGTGTTAGCGACGACGGCCACGCGCATCGCATAGCGGCGAGCGACGCGATAGGTTTCGGTCTTGACCGGGCAGGCATCGGCGTCGATGTATATGGTCAGCATGCGTCACAGCCCCGGTCGAAGAGATGGCGAGCAGCACGGCCGCTGATGGACCCGCAGCGCAGCAGTTCCGCGGCAATCAGTTCGACAGCCCGCCAGAGTCCCTCCTGAGAGAGGAGATGTTCGGCCTTTGCGAGCAGCCGGCGTTCGAGCCGTTCGGCGCGGCGTTCGCCGGCGCGCT
>JBBSDR010000082.1:0-11268 GCA_038240465.1 Gemmatales bacterium | reverse complement strand
GATGCGTTCTTCGCGCATCTCGCCGCCTGGCTCTCCGAACCGATGCCGCGCGAGAAGGAACGGCAGCCGTCTTACGAACAGGTCCTGCGCCTCCTCGAAAGTGCCGGCACCTGTCTGCTCATTCTTGATGGTCTCGAAAAAGTTCAGGATGACGGCCTCCGCGGCGGCACCTTCGGCGAACTGCTCGACAATCGCCTGCGCTCGCTCCTGCTCCGCGTCGCCGAGGGCCGGCTGCCGCGCGTCTCTGTCGTCATCACCACGCGGTTCATCCTCGAAGACCTGCACGAACGAGCCGGCCTCAACTATCATCGCGTTCCCATCGACCGCATCAGCGAGGATGCCGGCGTCAAACTGCTGCGCCAGCGCGGCGTCAACGGGGCCGACGCCGAACTGCGCCGCATCGCCGAGGACTGCGGCTGTCATGCGCTCACCGTCGATCTTGCCGGCGGCTACATCGCGCTGTTCGGCAAGGGCGATCCGGCCCGCGCCATCGACCTGGCGCTTGACGACGGCGGTGTGCCGATCGAGGCTGACGGCCAGCGGGCGCTCGAAGTCGCTCGGCAGACGGCGCGATTCGAGCGCGTCGCCCTGCGCTATCGCGAGGCGCTGTCGGCCACCGATCCGGCGGCGCTGGCCCTGCTCGAGCGGGTCTGCCTGTTCCGCATGGGCGTCGATGCCGAGATGCTGGCGCTGATCTTCACCGGCCCCGCCAAGGAAGACATCTCCGGGCCGCACCTCGCCGGACTGACGCTCGACGAGTTGCGCCTTCGGCTGGGTCGCCTTGTCAGCCTGCGTCTGCTGGAGGCGACCAAGGTCGCGCCGCGCAGCGACCGCCAGCATCATACGGATGTCATCCTCCGGGCCAGCTTCTTCAGCGGCCAGCGTTCGACGACGTACAACATTCATCCGGCCGTGCGCGATGGTTTCCGCTCGCATCTCGATCCGCGCGCCGCCAGGCTCAGCCACGAGGCGGCACGCTCCGGCCTGATCAGCTCGCTTGGCGGTCTGCCGCGACGCGACGCCAATCCATCCGATGCGGCAACGCTCGATCTGCTCGAAGAGATTGTCTATCACACCCTTGAAGCGGGCGCAATGAGTACCGCCTGGGACGTTTATTCCCAGGTCATCGGCGGCTATCCGAACCTTGGCTTGCGGCTCGGCGCTTACGAACGCGGCGAACGGCTCTGTCGCGCCTTCGTCTCGGGACGCGCTCCCGATTCGGCGCCGCTGCCGGAGCGGATGCGCGAGGGCGAGCAGGCGGTGTTCATCAACGAGTGGGCGCTCTATCTCTCGGACCTGGGCCGGCTCGTTCCCGCGGCACGCTGCTACGAGAGGAACATCGCCCTGCGCGTGCAGCAGAGCAGCCATAAGAACGCTTCGATCGGCAACCAGAACCTGTGCGATCTGCTTGTGCTGCAAGGCAACCTCGCCCGCGCCCTGCAAGTGTGCGCCGAGGCCATCGGGCAGGCCGATCTCGCCAAATTCGCCAGCGAACACAAGGACTGCTTCGCCTATCGTGGCCATGTCCTCGGCCTGCTCGGCGAAACGGAGGACGCCCGCCAAGCCTTCGAGAGGTCCCTGGCCCATCAAGAGCGCGACGACGGCAGCCGCTGCCCGCTGTATCGGATGCGCGGCGTCCTGCACGCCGCGTATCTGGTGCGGCTCGGCCATCTTGACGAGGCGGAGGAGATCGCGCGGGCCAATCGCGACTTCGCCCGGCGACTGCTCGGACAGCAGAGCCATTACCTGCCGCGCTGCGACCTGCTGTTCTCGGCCATCGAGCGCTCGCGCGGCCACTTTCGCGCGGCACGGCAGCGCCAGGACGAGGCGCACGAATGGGCGGTGGCTCGCGATGCCCGCGAGTTGCTCTGCTGGTCGTTCTGGGAACGTGCGAGCATCGAACTGGCGGAGTTCTCGTTGCGGCGGGACGCAGGCTGTCTCGGACGAGCGCGCGAGAGTATCGAGGAAGGGCTATGGCTGGCGCGCGACTGTGGTTTCGGCCTGTTCCACATCGATCATTTGCTCTTGCGGTCGTGGCTGGCGCTGGTGGAAGGGGACGCCGGCACGGCGGAGCAGGATGCGCGGACGGCCCTGGAGGAGGGCCATCATCCGCCGGCCGCATCGGGACAGCCGAGCTTGCTCGCCATCACCGATCCGCAGTGTGGCTATCTCTGGGGCGCGGGCCTGGCTCGGCGCCTCCTCGGCGGGGCGATTCTGATGAAGGCTGCGCGAGACCCGGGTGCGAATGCCGAGTTGATCGAGGAAGGCCGGCTATGGCTGGACGCAAGCGCCGCGACCCGGCGGCGCATCGGCGATCCAGCGCAGGCGAAGACGGTCGCGAGGCTGGCCGAGGTAAAACGGGGTGTCCTGTCCCTGCGCTGGTAAACTGGCTCAACTGCCGCTGACGGCAAACTTGGTCAACCAGGCGATCAACGGCTGCAATCCGGCCGGCATGTCCCGCTTTGATGTTGAGATGGTCTGTTTGCTGCCATCCTGCTCGACGCTGATTTCACAGTACATCTCGTCGGGCCTTGCGCGCGAGGAGGCCTGCGCGACGCGGCTGGCAAGGGCGGGTAGGTTCGCGGCCTTCACCAGCGACAGGACTTCGGCGGCCTTATCGGCGGGCAGCCTGGCTGGAGGGTTATCGTCGTGGCTGAACCCAAGATCGTCGATTTCAAGCCGCGCTGGATGAGCGAGCTTACCGAGGAGGACCGCCGCATTCTGGACGACTTCTCGACGAGCGGCTCGCCCGCCGAGGTCCCGCCGCGCATCAACGCCCGACTCCTGCCGGTCGGCGGCTCGAACACGGTCTCGGCAAAGACGCTCAGCGAGGCTTCCGCATCCAGGGGCAGGTAGAACGGCACGGCCGGGGCATTCGCTCCGTTCAAATTTTGTCTGTCGAATCGTTGGAAGAGGAAGCCTGAGCTTGTGGGCTGATGGGTCATCCATCAGGCCGAGCAGCGTTCGGGGTGAAGTCTGTCGGGGTGTGGGTTGAAGTCGGTTCGGGGTTTGACCCCTTTCTGCCTTCCGTACACCGTTGCCTGGAAATCCGTCCGGTCCTCCCTTGACTGGGGCAGGGCCGCGAGGGAAGATGATTTGACTACTTGACGCATGGGAAATAGATCTACACGTTCGGCGGCGCGCGAATTCCGCCGGATGCCCCAGGACGGACGGCGCCTCCAAGGAGTACGAGATGGATGGCCAGTTTATTGCCGTATGGCTACCTTCTCTGATGTTCATTCCGTTTTTCGTGTTCCTGATGGTGATTGCCCTACGACGGCAGAACTGCCCCGACTGCGGCCGACCGCTCTCCTGCTTCAGGTCGCCGTTCACGAAAACACGGCGGCAGTGGATTGAGGGCGGCGTCCTCTGCCAGAACTGTGGGTGCGAGACGACCCTCGCGGGCGAAAAAGTCCTCCCCGGAACTGGCCCACGGCCCAACTCGGTGGTCCGGACCCTCCTGCTCCTGACGCTGGCCGTTGGGATCGGGGTCGCTCTGCTACTCTTCGGCTTCAGCCAAGCCGCGGTGGCTCCTGCGCCGGTCGTCGCCGCTCCGCCGGTCGTTGCCGTTCCGCCGCCTTTCGTGGCGCCCGCCCGCTAGGCTCAGGCGTGTGAATCGGGCTTTCTCTGCCCGCCCCTCCGGTGCGCGGACTCAAGATGTGCGACGTCTGAAGCTGTTTCCTCTGTTTTTCTCTTCAACAGGCTCTACCATGCGAAAAACTATCGTATCAGTCGATCTTGCAGAATACACGAAAACCGCAGACGAATTGGAGAATCAAACGGATTCTGGAGCCGTCGTCGCGCTCGAAGCTCAGATCCAACAACTCATCGACGAGGGATTACAGGCTGTAGGCATATCCCCTACGGAGGCCTTTAAGCGGACTAGAGGAGACGAAGCGATTCTAGCATTCGACACTTCCGAACAAGTCCATCGTTTCGCACGAGCGTTCTTTGCAGCAGCCAGGGAACACAATGCCGGGAGGCGTATCAAGGCGCATCGCCGATTTCGAATGGGCGCGGCCACCGGAGATCTAACGGCATCGGATAGTGGACCTGGTGGTGTCACCATTTCCTGGGCCGTCCGGCTCCAAAGTGCTGCTCATGTTGGTCAATTATTGGTGGATGTGGCAACATATGACGCTTTGCCGGATAAACTAAAGAAGCTTTACGGGCCGGAAGAGAAGGTACAAGGAAAACCGCATGAGGAACCAATTCCTGTTCGTCGAATCGTTATACTTTCTGCGGGCAAAGAATCCAATCGTCGCATTCTACAGTGGATTTCCGTGCTTTGCACAATAGGCTTTCTGACATCAATCTACTACTTGCTACTGGAGCAGCACAAGAACAGCCAGCTAAGGAAAGAATTGGCTCGTGGAATACAGCCCGGAGACGTTCCCAACAATCAGAAGTTTCTTTCCCATTATCTTCGCTTGAAGGCCCCGGAGGTCTTCTATGGGCTTGCGGATGCCAACTATGACATTGCTCGTATCCTCCCAACCAATGGGTACATGCGATCGCATACCAATTTCAGGAAGGAGTTGACAGAGACGAAGACGACGTTCGACATGCTCGCCAACAACGCAGGCGTGGTGAGCGAAAACTGGGAGCCGATTATCATTGACGGCCTAAAGAGAGGTGTCCACTATCGCCTGATCTTGTCAGATTATCGAGAAAGCAATTCGCACTTTGATGTGTTCGAAAACACCGTTCATAAATTGAATGCTGTGGAAGCTCGGGGTTCTGCCGCTCATCTCCACTCTAGACTTGACAGATTAATTACCTTACTCGCGAATGACACAAAAAATCATACTCATACATATAAAGGAAGCCTGAACGTCAAATGGAACAAAAAGTTCCTTCTTTACACAATGTGGTTGCGCGACGTGGACACCTCCGAGGCGGTCGGTCACCTGGGAGTGCATTTCTATCGAGGAAAAGCTTACTGGCCCAACCTCCGCTTTTCGCGCAACACCACTAACAGCATCTTTCCGCCCCCTCGCGAGGATGATACGCAGGAGTTCCTTGAACTAATGAAGAGAGAGTTCAACGAACTGTTCGTTGAAAGCATGGAGTACAACGTTGTCAGGGTGCCAACGAACTGATATTTGGATTTTCAACATCTTATTCCAGGGAAGGGGCATATGCTGGACACCTGTGTTTTTCTGCGGCAAGTTTGCCAACCTCGGTTGAAACAAGTACACGGGCGAGTTCGGGTTATTCCTCCGTAGCTCCTCGCGGCGCTACAGATACACTACCCAAGCAGTTCACCAGACGGTCGAGGCACGCCTCACCCGTCGATGCGCCTGAGCCAGCGGGCGCCAGGCTTTTTGCGAGGTTCGTAGCTCTCTCAGCCTGCTGGGCAGGTGAACTGAAGCAAGCTGCGGCGCGGAGTCAAACGATGGACGAGCTACTTGAACTGCTGACCGCTAAGCTCACGGCTCAGGGGGTCGATGGCCGAACGCCCTTGGCTGACAATACACTCCCATCAGCGATTGCCTCAGCGATTATCGATTGCTGTCTGACGTGGCTCCCCAAACCGAATGAGGTCATCAAACTGCAAGAACCGCGCCCGGTCACTGCCATTATCGGGTTTGCCTTCGGTAATCGCTTTGAACTGCATGGGAATCGCGGCCCAGGACCAGTCAACGAGCTCCTTGCTGATCTAGTAAACCGGTACTTTACGGTACTGGCTGAGAGTACTATTCCTCCCAGAGTGTGGGTGCAATGGGAGATCGGAACGTATATCCCAAGTGGCAAAGTCCCGGGCATCATTAGCCTCGAACCCCAACCCAACATCGAGAAAGACGAGGTTGCCTACATCAGCACCGACAAGGTGATGGAGGTTGTCAAGCAACAATTGACTCCGTCTGACGAGGTTTCGATCCTCGTCGTTGCCCAGCCGCACCATCTTCGACGGTGCATGAAAGTTGCTCGTAAGTATGGGTTTGATCATGTGTTTGCGGTTCATCATTCTGATCCGAATGCAGCCGATTGGTACGATCCGCAGTCCGGGCAGCTTTGGACACGGAGCCGCCATCTTTACCTTCTCCATGACATGCTTGGCCAACTGAGGATGCATCGGGAGGCGATGAATGTTGTCGCGAAAAGCAAAGGCATTTGGGAGTGAAAAGGGGGAGTGAGAAAAAGTGTCACACACTATGAAAGGAGGCATCGGCAAAACGGGCCGCTGCCGGTACGCTCCGTCCAGGAGAACACACTTCTTTACTGCAAGGAATAGGGGTCAAACCCCGTTCCAAATCTAGGGCGAATTTGGAACGGGGATTGATTCCTTTTCCTTGTACGCCTGGTTTCACACTAACATTTGCTATCCCTCGCTGGTTAGACTTGATAAAGGCTCCGGCACTGGACCGTGAGGCCGCGACGGCCATGTTGGGTCAATCACACTTACTCGGGACAGGCCATGAAACGCATTTCTATTGTCTGCGTCTGTCTGACTCTGGGATGGGGCTGCTCTGTGCTTGGGCGAGAACGAATGCTCTACAAGGGCAAGACTCCGCGGGAGTGGCTGACGGGCGCTGACGATTCCAATGTGCTGCCTTCCGAACTCAGGGATCGCCTCGCGGGCCTGGGCGATTTTGGGGCCGCGGGACAGGAGGTGATTCCCGACCTGATCGAGTTACTCAAACACCGAACCGAAGAAGCGGTGAAGCGGATGGTTATCAGTCAGGAGCTGACACCCAATCGGCTCAGTCCGACCGGGGAAGATGCTGCCAACGTCCTGGCTCACATTGGTCCGCCAGCCGTCCCTCTGCTGCTCAAGGCCCTGGAGAACGAGAATCCTCGCGTCCGTGCCGGCGCGGCATTCGCCCTGGGTTCCATGCGGCCTACCCAGGTCCAGGCGCTGCCGGCGCTGCGAACCGCCATCAAGGACCGCGATGAACAGGTCCGACTCCTGGCCGCCCTTGCCGTCCAGCGCATGGACGGCAAGACCGAGACTCTGGTTCCCGTTCTGATCGACACTCTGCGCGCTCGAACCCCGGAACTGCGCCGGCAGGCAGTGGACGAACTGGAGAGGCTCGGTCCCGCTGGAGCGGCTGCCGTGCCTGCTCTCATCGAGGCGCTCCGTGACGAATATCTGGAAGAAATGCGGCTGCTGATCCGGACAGAATTATCTCACGGCGATAGCATCCGGCTGCCGCAGTCTCGGGCGGTTGCCGCCCTGGTCGCCATCGGTCCCGTCGCGGCTCCGGCACTGATCGAGGCGGCTGCCGACCGGGCGCCGCAGGTACGCGCCTCCGCTCTTCTGACTCTGGCCAGCCTGCACCCGGCAAGCAAGGAAACACTGGCGATCCTCCGAGGTGCTCTCAAGGATCGTGAGCCGGTCGTTCGCCTGATCGCGGCCATTCACCTCTGGCGGCACGCGCAGGAAGTGGAGACAGTCGTTCCCGTCCTCATGGAACTCCTCAAGGGGACAGACCTGGCCCTCTCGGGAGCCGCTGCGATTGCACTTGCCCGAATCGGCAGTCCCGCTCGTCGAGCCATTCCAATCCTCATCGAGCATCGGAAGGACAGAGACAGAGGAGAAGCGACTCGGCTGGCCCTCCGTCTGTTCGGGAAGGAAGCGGTTCCGGCCCTCGTTTCGTTGCTCGCAAACAAGGAGGATGCGCAGCCCGTTCCGCTGGGGCGTGAGGCCGTGCCCGCCCTTGTCCGCGCCCTGGAGTCCGACAACGCCATCATTCGAGCGGCGGCGGCGGCGGACTTGCTCTCCTTGGACGCCCATTCACCACAAGTGATCGCCGCCCTGCGCGAGGCTGCCAGGGACATTGATTCCCGCGTCCGCTTTCGTGCTCTGGTTGGCCTGGCCCGCTTCGACGTGCTGGGCAAGCGCGACGAGGTCGCTCTCGCCCTGGCCGAGTTTCTGAAGCTGAAAACCTTTCCCCATCGCGAGGAGGCTGCGAGAACGCTGCTCGCGATGGGTCATGCGGCGCGCAAGGCCCTGCCTGTCCTGCGCGAGGTCATCAAGGATACGAACATCCGAGAAGTGGCCGAGCTGCTGCGCTTCCTCGAGCCGGGAAACCCCGACGCCGAGGCCCAATTCATTAACTGGGCCATCGAGCAGGTCAAGAGAGACCGCGGTGGATACGAACTGGCCCGACTCCCTGTCGCCGCACTTCCGAAATTGGTTCCTCTCCTCAAGACCGGGGTCCCCAATGTGCGACTCAATGTGCTTGGTACCCTGGCGAGGATGGATGTCGAGGCATCCCAGATCGTTCCCTTGCTGCTTGCCACTCTGGCCGATGGTTCTACCAATCGGATCGCGCGGATTGCCGAGGTGCTGGTCGAGCGTGCTCCGAATGACCCGAAAGTGAAGGCTGCGCTTTTGGGATTGGAGAAACACCTCGGGAAACGTGATCCGGATGATGAACGCGAGGTTCTGGAAGCCATTGGCCGGGCCGGCGTGGAGGCCACGGCGGTCTACCGGCGGGCGCTGACGAACCCCAAAATGCGCAAGCCCGCTGCCGAGGCACTCGAAATGATCGGCAGACAGGGACAGCCCCTGCTTCCGGTCCTCCTGCCGCTCCTGGACGACAAGGATCCCGCGACCCGGCTGGCCGCCGCCCGCGCGACGATCGCCGTGGGAGGGAAAATCGAGCCGGCCGTGCGCACACTCGGAGAACTTCTCGATTCTCCGGAACTCTCTGTTCGCCGCGAGAGCGCCTTTATCCTCAGCTCGCTCGTGGATCGCGAACCGTCTGCGGTCCCGTTGCTGGTGCGCGGCCTGCAGAACAGCGACCGCCACGCTCCGTTGACTCTGCCGACGGGATTCGTGGGACAGCAGGGCGCGTACGGAGTGCAGGGCTATCCCGGCTTCAATGGTCCTTTCCTGGTCGGTATCAATTACACGAACATCGGCAGCCTGGGCGGTCAGATGTTCCCCAGAGGTACGGGAGTCTGGGGAGGGATGCGATTTCCGGAATACAGGAGCATTCAAACGTTCTCCGTGCGGAGTGAGTCCGCCCTGGGTTTGCGTCAGGCCGGGCCGGCCGCCCGGGAAGCGGTGCCGGTGCTCATCACCCTGTTCAAGCAGGGGGACGATGGCGGGCGCGTGCTGGCCGCCAACTTGCTGGGAGAGATCGGCCCCCGTGCGAGGCCGGCCGTACCTCTGCTCCGTGAAGCGCTGAAGGATCGGGACCGAAGAGTTCGCGCCGCTGCCGCCAACGCGCTGAGCCGGCTCGATCGGCGGGCGGTCGAGGCCATTCCCGTCCTGGTCGAGACGCTTCGCGAGGAAATCCGCACGGATGTGATTCCGGGGCCTGGCATTGAGGGATTGGCCCGCTTCGGCCAGCCGGCGGTCTCGGCCCTGGTGACGCTGCTGAAGGATCGCCATACCGTGTATCGTCTCGCTGATCCTCTGGGATTGATGCCGAGTCCGGAGGCGGAGGTCCTGGCGGGGCAGGCGGCCTGGGCGCTGGCCGAGATCGGCCCCGATGCTCTGGAAGCGCTGCCCGCTCTGTTGGAGGTCCTTCGCGAGCCGCCAAACCGCGAACGACCCGAGTCGTACGACGGGACAGATGACCTGATCCACAACCTCGGCAGAATGGAGTTAAGGCAGCGCTCGTTAAGGCGGACCGCGCTGCACGCGCTATCTCGCATCGGGCCGAAAGCCAGGGACGCCGTTCCTCTGCTGCTGCGCATCGCCCATGATTCGGTGGAAGGGCCAGCGATTCGTCTTGCCGCAGCGGAGGCGCTGTGGCGCATTGAACGGAAGGCGGAACCAGCGGCGTCCGTGGGGCGTGAGCTGTTCCTGGGGCGCAGCTCTGGTCTGAGCCTAGGCCATTTCGCGTGGCTTGGCGAACTGAGGCCGTCGGTCAAGGATCTGGTGCCGCTGGTCGTCCTCCAACTGGAGGACCCCGAACAGTTTGGCGACCCTTCAACCTGGGATCATCTTCGCGCGGCACAGTTGCTGGGCAGGCTTGGGCCGTCGGGCGAGCCTGGGGTCGCGCGGTTGCGACAGCTTCTCCGTGCGCCGTTTCCCGGACTGCGGGCAAACGCGGCCGTGGCCCTGTGGCGCATCGAGGGCAAGCCCGGAAACCTCCCACGTGTCCTGATCGATGCCCTGAGCCACTGGCCGTGGGAAGGCCCGGACGAGTTGCTCACCGGGGAGGAGGGTCTGGAAGCAGTCGCCACTCTGGGCGCGATGCGTGAAGCGGCCCGAGACGCGCTTCCTTTATTGCGCACATACTTGCAGGACGACAATGTCCTGATGCGTATTCACGCCGCAGAGGCCCTCTGGCGAATCAGCGGCGATGAAAAGGCCGCGCTCGCTGTCTTGCGGCGCGGCCTTGAGAGCGGCGATAAATCGCTTCGGTTGAAAAGTGCCGAGGCGCTCGGGGCGTTCGGTGCCGCGGCACGTCCTGCCCGCGCCGCTCTCAAGGAGTTGCTGGAGGACGCCGAGCGCGACGTCCGCGAAACGGCGATGGCCGCGCTGAAGAAAATCGAGGAGCGTTGAGGGAACTTCAATCACCCTTGCTCGGGGCGGGCCATGAAACGCATTTCAATCCTCTGCGTCTGACAAGGAAAAGGGGGCAAGGAAAAGGGGTCGCACCCCGAACAATTTGGATCGGGGTGCGACCCCTTTCCTGATCGAGGCGTGGTGCAGCCAGCGTCCCGGGGGGATCATCGTCATGATTGAGGAGATCCACGGCAAGCCGGTGAAGGCCGGCGAATCCTTCAGCGCGGCCCACATTGTCGGCTACTTCGACAGCATCGAAGAAATGCACAAGGTGAACGACCGCTACAAGGGCCACACGGCGCTGACCGCCGACGCTTCGGGCTGGCGACTGGTGAAGTAGACGCCGAAACAGGCGGGATGCGCCTGGCACCGCCGCGCGCTCCGCTCCGAGGACTCCGCGTCGCGGCTAACCCCTTCCGAGCTCTCGCAACGCCGCCTCATACTCTTCTGGAGTGTTGAGATTGCGAAGTGTCTGGAAACCTGGGTCCACATCGCGCAACTCGTCTGCCCCGACGATGCGAGTCGGCACACTCTCGAAGAGATCAGGGGTTGGTAACTATGGTAAGGAATCGATCGAGCGGGTGTACCGTGAAGCGGTGCCGGCATTATGCTGCCAGCGTCGCCATTTCCTGCTCCGACCCCTGCCGGCTTGTGAGATCGTCCCGCTTTGAGGTTGAGGTACAGCAGGAGGTTACGTTGCCTGGTGCCTGGTTGACGAAGAAGGGGTGAATCCTTGCAATGACGTGAGAAGTGCCAACCACTCGCGCCACGAAAGGATTGCACCCCATGTCCAG
>JBBSDR010000081.1:0-11283 GCA_038240465.1 Gemmatales bacterium | reverse complement strand
CGGGAGATCCTGTCGCTGCGCCACTTTGAAGAATTGAGCCGGTCCGAGGCCGCACAGATGCTCGGTATCGCCGAGGCGGCGGCCGCCAAGCGCTATGTCCGCGCCTTGAAGCGACTCACGGATGTCCTCGCCGACCTGCCCGGCGGGTTGGAGGGCCTCTGACATGATGAACTCGGAATCCGGGAAGTACGACCTCCTCGACCAGATTGCCGAGGAGGTCGCCGACCGCTGCCGGCGAGGCGAACGGCCAGCCCTCCAGGAGTACCTCGACCGCTACCCGCACCTGGCCGACGACCTGCGCCGCCTGCTGCCGGCCATGCTCGAGATCGAGCAGGTCAAGAAGGACGTCTGCCCTGCCGAGCCACTTCCCGGCCTTGCCCTGCCGCGGCTGACACACCTCGGCGACTACCACATTCTGCGCGAGATCGGCCGGGGCGGCATGGGCATCGTCTATGAGGCCGAGCAGATTTCGCTCAGCCGGCATGTGGCCCTCAAACTGCTGCCGGAGCAGAATCTCCACGACGCCCGGCAGAAGCGGCGTTTCGAGCGCGAGGCGAAGACGGCCGCCAAGCTGCACCACACCAACATTGTGCAAGTGTTCGGCGTGGGCGAGTACGACGGCCAGCCTTACTATGTCATGCAACTTATCCGGGGTCTGGGACTCGACGTCGTCATTGATGAGTTGCGCCAGTTGCAGCCCGGCAGCGCAGCCAGTGAGGCAACGATCGGTGGGGAGCAAGCGGTTGGCTCCAAGGACCTTGCCGCGAACGTCATGGCGCGATCCTTGCTGACCGGTGAGTTTCGTCCTCCTTCCTCGGCAGTTACCTGGAACAGTGCCGACCTGTCCGCCGCCAGCAAGGCGACGATGGAGAAGCCGGCCGGCGGGGTCGAACCGTCTCCCGTGGAGGCGCCCGAGATCGGCCCGCTCACCGCCGCGACGGCTCTGGGGCCGTCGCCGGTTTCCCTGCCGGGTCAATCGCGGACGAAAGTGGAAGGCGGGAAATCGACCTACTGGCAGAGTGTGGCCGGGATTGGCGTCCAGGTGGCATCCGCCCTGGAGTACGCCCATAAACAGACCATCCTGCACCGCGATATCAAACCCAGCAACCTGCTGCTGGACATGCACGGCACGGTCTGGGTGACCGACTTCGGCCTGGCCAAGGTGGACGATCAGCAGAACTTGACGCAAACCGGCGACATCCTCGGCACGTTCCGCTACATGCCGCCGGAAGCCTTCGACGGCAAGTCCGACCCGCGCGGCGACATCTATTCGTTGGGGGCGACCCTGTACGAGATGCTCACGCTGAAGCCGGCTTTCGACGAGAAGGAGCGCAACAAGCTGGTCAAACAGGTGACGATGGCGGCCCCGGCCAAGCTGGAGCGAGTGAACCCCGCCATTCCCCGCGACCTGGCCACGATCGTTCACAAGGCGATGGACCGCGACCCGGCACGGCGTTATGCCACCGCCGGGGAGCTAGAGGCGGACTTGCAGCGGTTCCTCGCCGATGAGCCGATCCAGGCCCGACGCACTCGCCTGAGCGAACAGGTCTGGCGCTGGTGCCGGCGCAATCCTGCCGTGGCCTCCCTGACGGGCGTCGTCCTGCTTCTGCTCATCGTGGTGGCCGTTATCTCGATCGTGTACTCCGTGCGGCTGAGGAAGGCCCTCGACGAGTCGGAACATGCCACCGCGGACGCCAACTCCCAGTTATGGCACTCTTACTTGGAGCAGGCGCGGGCGAGCCGGATGACCCGACAGCCCGGCCAGCGCTTCCAGAGCCTCCAGGCGATCGACAAGGCGCTGCGCTTGCCGCTGCCTCCGAACCGGTCGCTAGCAGAGTTGCGCACCGAGGCCATCGCCGCTCTATGCCTGCCGGACCTTGAGTTAGCGAGCGAACTGCCCGGCGCTCCTGTGGGATGCAACGCCTTCGCCCTCGACCCTTCCTTCGAGCGTTTCGCGTGGACCGACAAGCACGGCAACGTTTCCGTCCGCCGCATCAGGGACGGAGAGGAATTATTCCACCTGGAGGGGAACGACCCCGTCGCGGGATACGGCGGGCTGGAGTTCAGTCCCGATGGCCGATTCCTCCATCAGAAATGCGAGGCAGCCAACGGCTGGCATTCCCGGCTCTGGCACCTGGACGGCACGAAGCCGGTTGCTATTCTGACCGCCCATGAAATGGGCGATTTCCGAGCCGACAGCCGGCAGTTTGCTGCCGGGTATCCCGACGGTTCGCTTCGGATTCACGACCTGCCCAGCGGGAAGGAGGTTCGACGATTTGCCACCGGTCTGAGAGATTTCTCGGTGCGGTGGAACCCCAAACGGCCGCAGCTCGTGCTGTGGGTCCCCTCAGGCTGGCGTGTGGTGGACGTGGAAACCGGCAAGGTGTTGCTGGAGAAGAAGCAACTCGATGGGGCGATGGGGTGGATCGACTGGCACCCCGACGGCAACGTGCTGGCCGTGGCGGTCAATGATCCCGCCGATCTCCGGATTGGCCTTTGGGACGCGCGCACGGGTCAACCGACCGGCCCTCCCCTGCGAGGACACAAAAATTCGGGACTGATCGTCCGCTTCAATCACCTCGGCGACCGGCTCGCCAGCAACGACTGGTCGGGCATACTGCGTCTCTGGGACACGCGCACGGGGCGGCAGTTGCTGAGCCAGCCGTCCAGCGGACCCTGCCTGCAGTTTCGTCGCGATGATGGAATGCTGGCTGCCGACGTGAGCTTGCCCAGCGCCCGGCTCTTTCGCTGCAACCCCGGCCGAGAGTTTCGCAGTTTTCCCGATCACTTCCCCTCGAACTCGTATGGAATGGGGACGCGTGCGTGTGTCCACCCCGACGGCCGATTGCTGGCGATCCATGGCAGTTCGGGCATCGTGCTGGCGGATGTGGCGCGGGGGGAGGAGGTGGCGTTCTTGCCCCTGGCGGGGGTGAACCTCCCGCTGCGTTTCGATCCGGCCGATCATTCCCTCTGGACTTACGGGACCAGCGGTGTGTTCCGCTGGCCGGTCCAGGCCGACCCGGAGGACCCTGCGGGGTATCAGGTCGGGCCGCCGGAACGCCTGTCCTCCATGAAGACCTCGGATAGCTGGGGCGTCAGTGGGGACGGAAAGATGGTCGCGATCCCCAACTATTCGCAAGGGGGACTCCTGTGGCGGCCCGATTCGAGACAGCTTCTGCGCCTTGAGCCGCAGCACGATGTGCGGTTCTGCGCCGTCAGTCCTGATGGCCGCTGGATCGCCACCGGCAGCCACTGGCCCGAGGGAGGGGGCGCCTGGGCCAAGATTTGGGATGGCCGCTCCGGACGTCACGTCACGGACCTGGACACCAGATCGTATTGCCATGTCGGGTTCAGCCCCGACGGCAAATGGCTTCTGACCACCGGAGGAGGGTTCCGACTCTGGGAGGTCGGGACATGGAAGCAAGGACACGCCCTGGGTGAGTCGAACAGTAACAACGCCTTCGCCTTCAGCGCAGACGGCAAACTGCTGGCCCTGGGAAATGGCGCCCCGGGAGTGGTCCGCCTGGTGGCGCCGGACACGGGAGAAGAGCTTGCCCGCCTGACCGGGCCCGAACCGACGCGCCTGAATCCGCTCTGCTTTACACCGGACGGGGCCTATCTGGTCACGGGGGGTATCGAAAGTCGGGAGGCCCACCTTTTCGACCTGCGGGCCATACGAGCGCAACTACAGGAGAGGGGCCTCGACTGGGCCTCACCCGCGCTATCGGCCATTCCCCGCGATCGCGCGCTACCGCTTTCGGTTCAGGTCAAACGGGGTCCCGAGCGCTAGCCGTCAGATCAGTGTGGAAACGCTCCGCCTCGTCGGCGTCCAGGAACAGGTTCGACAGGACACGCAGCACGTCTGGTCGCTCGGAAACCCGAATACATTTCACTGGCTTTCACACGAACCGGTGCGCATGATGAGGGATGAGACGCCCGGCCTCCTGCTTGAACCCTGCCCGACTTCCCACCCGCCCCAGAGGACGCGATGTCATGCTGACACTGCTCGACACCGGACTCAACCACACCTGCCAGGGTTACTCGCGGCGCGAGTTCCTCCGCATCGGCTCGCTCGGCCTTGCCGGTCTCAGCCTTCCCGGACTGTTCGCCGCCCGGGCGCGGGCGGCCTCCACTAAGAACTTCGTCAAGGACAAATCTGTCGTCCTGCTTTTCCTCCAAGGCGGGCCGCCGCATATCGAGTTCTTCGATCCCAAGATGAGCGCCCCCGAAGGCACGCGCTCGATCAACGGCGAGATCCAGACGGCCCTGCCCGGCCTGACGTTCGGCAGCACGTTTCCGAAGCTCGCCAAACTGGCCCAGAAACTGGCCATCGTTCGCTCCTACGCCTCGATGAACGGCGGCCACACCTATCAGTCCGTCACCAGCGGCAACAATCCGACGAAGGCGGCCGGCTCGGCTCTCTACACCCGGGTCGTCGGCGCCAACCATCCGGCGACCGGCATGCCGCGCAGCGTTCTCATTCTGCCGGAAGCGGTCCAGCCGGGCCTGAAACAGCAGGGCAACTTCGAGACCGGCGCTCTGCCGACGCTGACCACGCCCGGCGACCTGGGGCCGGCCTGTGAGGCGTTCAATCCCGCCGGTGGCACGCAGCTCAAGAAGGACCTCGAACTGAAGGTGTCGCGCGAGCGCTTCGACGATCGCAAGGCCCTTCTCGGCCAGCTCGATACTTTCAAGCGCCGCTTCGACCGGACCGGCCTCATGGATGGACTCGACGCTTTCCAGCGCCAGGCTTACGAGGTCATCCTCAAGGGCGTGGGCGAGGCGTTCGATCTGTCGAAGGAGGACTCGAAGACGATCGAGAAGTACGACACCAGCAAGCTCTTCGAGATGAAGGAACTGACGAAGTGGTACGACATGCGCCGGGCCTCGAACCTGCTCGGCAAGCAGATGCTGCTGGCCAGGCGTCTCTGTGAAGCAGGCTGCGGCTTCGTGACCGTGTCGGACTGCGGCTGGGACTATCACGCCAACGGCAACAGCCCCAAGAACATGGCTGGCCTGCCGATGATGGGCGGCCAGGTCGATCACGCTGTCGCCGCGTTCATCGAGGACGTTGAAGCGCGCGGCCTGAGCGACAAGATCCTCCTCGTGGTCACCGGCGAGATGGGCCGGACGCCGAGACTCAACAAGGATGGCGGCCGCGATCACTGGAGCGATTTGACCGCTCTCGCCCTCGCCGGCGGCGGCCTCAAGGTCGGCCAGGTGATCGGCCAGTCGGACCGGAACGCCGGCCGTCCCGCCACCGAACGCTACACGCCGGCGAACCTGCTGGCGACGATCCTGGACGTCCTGCTCGACACCGGAGAAGTGCGCATTGCCCAGGGGGTGCCGCGCAGCGTTGCCTCGGCGATCAGTGACGGCACGCCGATTCCGGGATTGCTGTGAGGGCGATGCAAACCCTTCTTGCCGCTTGCGGCAAGCAGGGTTTTACAGTCGGTACTTGAGTTGCTCTTGCAGCCAGGCGGCTTCTTCCTCGGCGAGAGGCGGCTTGCACAGTTTCGTGTAGTCGATTTGCTGCTCGTAGCGGAATCGGCGATACACCTCATTGACGAGCGGTTGCAAGGCGAGTTCCACGTCCGCGTCATTGATTGTCAGCGGAACCTTGATAGCCGGCAACGGTTTTTGCGTCCATCCCTTCCAGACCCGGCAGTGCGGAGCGTCTGACCGGCGCGATACCAGAATCGTGTAAGGACAGGTCGGCCAGGGATCGTGTATTGGCATCTTGCGACCGCCGCGAAGCAAGTCGATCTCGACGAAGTTGGCGCGTCCCAGCAGCAGCGTTTGGCGCTTGCGCGTGTACTGGTCCCAGCCTTCAGTTCCGGCCCGCTTGTTGGACGGCGATAATACTTCCAGACAGGTGACCAGTTCGCGCCCCTCGTCTTCGACATAGATCTCGATGAAACGCTCGCGAAACTCTTCCGACACGAACGAGCGGAGTGAGACGACCTCCGCATCCGTACTCGTTTGCGTTTCCTCTTCCAGCACAGCAGTCCTTTGTGTTTGCCCCGAACTCAGCGCAGTGATTCCGGCGTCCCCCTTGATAAGATGCTCCTTCTTGCCGTTCTCGTTCTCTTCGTCGAACACGACGATGTAGGCGCGTTCGCCAGTTTTCACGAGGTAGCGCTGAGGGACATTATCGGCCAGGACCCCCGCGATCGATTCCACAAGATGATTGTGGAAATCCTCCCAGAGTCGGGACGCCTCAATGAAAGGGTCCATCCCGGGAAACGGCGATTTCATTGTCTGTCCTCCCCTTGACCTCTGGTCGCGAATCAGTCTAGCAGAATCCGCTGGACTGGAGAAGTCCTGCTCTCCGATAGCGGCTGCAACTTCAGCGGCGGTCGCGTCAAGTGGACTGTCAGGGATGGCAGGCCGATTCCGGGGCTGTTATGAGGATGCGCCGTCTGACGGCGCATCCTCGGTTCGGTCACTTGATTGCCAACGGGACGCGAACAAGCCGAAAACCGAGGTCGTCGCGCCGGAACCCCGGAGTCCCCCGGATGCGCCTCGCCGCACGGCAACTCTGGCCGACGTCGGTCCAGCCGCCACCCCGGAACACATGCGTCAGACCGTCCTTGAAGAGATCGTCGCACCACTCTGCGGCGTTCCCGTGCATATCGTGGATGCCGAGCGCATTTGGTTCGTAGGACCCGACCTTGCTCGGACGCTGCAGGAATGGTCCTTTGAGAGCGTCTCCAGAAGGAAAGGTGTCATTGAAATTGGCCGCGCTCGAGGAAAGCCAGGAGATGGGCTTCGCGAAATAGAAGGGGGCCGTCTTCTTTCCCTCTTGCTGAGCGAGGGGACCTCCGCGACAGGCGTATTCCCACTCGGCCTCTCTGGGCAGTCGATACACCCAGCCCGCGTTGCGATTTTTTTCGCGCTCGTTCAGCGCCTTCAGAAACTCTTGAGCGTCATCCCAGGAAATGTTGCCCACGGGAAACAGTCTCTGGTCCGCGGTGGGAATGCCCGTGAGCCATTCGCTGCCCTTTCCTCCTGTTCCGAACGGACGACCCGCGTTCTTGCCTCCGGGCATCAGCGCATCCCATTGCGCCTGCGTCACCTCGAACTTGCCGATGTAGAAGTCGTAGCCGATTGTGACGTCCTTTTGCTCCTCCATGTCCGGGACGCGGCCCGCCTCGGCGGCTGGGGAACCCATCGTGAACTTGCCCTTGCCCACGCGCACAAACTCGATTTTCAAGCCGTCAAGGTCCAGGACGTGGAGCCTGTCCGCGACTGTGATTTCAGGAGCGAATCCCTGGCGGAAGGTGCCGTCCGGGATCAACTCGGCCGCCAGTTCGGCGAAATGCGCGACCAGCACCTGACGCTGAACGGTCCCACCATCGACCCGCAACGATCCGAAGACGCGCGACAAAGTGGGAGCATGACCCAGTCCCTTCATCAAATCCTCGGCACGCACGCCGACTTCCGCCGCCGCCGCTTTCCGGTCGATCTCTCTCTCGAACGCTCCGGCCAGGGCGAAGACCGGCTCCGTCTTGCTCAGATGCGCGCCCGTTGCCTCCACCGCCTTCTTGAAGCGGTCGGCGTCTTCCTTCAGGAGTTTCGCGAAGTCTTTCTTCGGCAGATACAGCGCCTTGATCGTGTCGGCCTCGGTCCGCGTGAAACCGTCGGGGTTCTTCTCGACGTGATCGCGGACTTGATCCGCCTTGTCGATCGTCCCCTGGTAGTGGCAGGTCATGCGCGAGATGCCATTGACCACCGAACGGTCTCGAAGACGGCTTTGGCTTTCGTTGCCGTCGCGGCTGGTTCCTGGGCCGCGAGGGGGACAAGAAGCATAAGCCAGCAGCCGAGGCTGAGAGAGATTCGCATGAGACCGCTCCTTATGACGACCGCACGCCGGTTGTGAATGAAGAGGAGGCCCCACTTCAGAGAACGCGCGAGCCGGGAGTGGGGAGGCGATCATTGTAGAGGGTGGAGGAGGCGGCAACCAGAAGCTCACGGTCCGCGCCAGGGCCGGTCAAGAACTCGACGACTGGAACGCGGACTTTCTTGCGGCGAGCGAGTTCTGGTTACAATCCCAGCACGTCATTCATCGAGTAACGCCCCGCCGGACGATCCGCGAGGAACTTTGCCGCCATCAGGGCGCCGCGCGCGTAACTGTCGCGCGTGTAACCCTTGTGGACCAGTTCCATCGTCTCTCCCAACGCGCTGAAGATAATCGTATGTTCGCCGATGTTGTCGCCGGCGCGGATGGCGTGCATGCCGATCTCGTGGCGCGGTCTCTCGCCTACCAGCCCCTCACGGCCATGACGGACGTCGGACTGGCCCATGATCTCCTGCACGATCCGCGCGAAATGGACGGCCGTGCCGCTGGGCGAGTCTTTCTTGTAGCGATGATGGCGTTCGATGATCTCGACGTCGAAATCCTTGTCCTTGAGCATTGTCGCCGCCGCCCGCGTCAGCGCGAACAAAACATTGACGACCAGGCTCATGTTGGGCGACATCAGCAACGCGGTTTCATGGGCGGCCGCCTCGATCTCGCTCCGCTGCTCGGCCGTGTGTCCCGTCGTGGCAACGACGAGCGGGATGCGCCGTGAGCTGCATGTCTTCAGCACTTGCATCGTTCCCTCCGGCGCGGAGAAATCAATCAGGACATTGAGGGTTAAATCGAGCGGCAGGTCCGACACCAGCGGCACCCCCAACTTGCCGATGCCGGCAATCTCGCCGGCGTCCTGGCCCAGACGCGAATGTCCCGGATGATCGATGGCCGCCCCGACGTGCAGATCGCGGTCTTCGTGCGCCAGCGCGATCAGGCGCTGTCCCATGCGGCCGGCGGCGCCGTTGATGCCGACGATGATCTTGCTCATGAGTACACCTCGATCGCCTTGATGATCTCGTCCAGGTCGTTCGCCACCTGCACCGCCCGGTTGGCAAAATTGGCTCGCCGCACCCCGCGCTTGCCCAGCACTTCCTCGAACATCTTTGGATCCGTTGTGTGGTAAGCCACCGTCGCCGTCGGGTCCTTGAGTTGATGCCCGGTCAAAATGCAGACCACTCTCTCGCCCGGGTCGATGATACCTTCCTGACGCAGTTTGCGTGCGCCGGCCACGCTCGCTGCCGAGGCCGGCTCGCAGCCCAGGCCGCCAGCACCGACCTTCGCCTTGGCGTCGAGGATCTCCTGATCGGTTGCCTCGCGCACCACTCCGCCGCAAAAGTCCAGCGCTCGCAGCGCTTTCACCAGGTTGACGGGCCGATTGATCTCGATGGCGCTGGCAATCGTTGAGGCACGGATCATGTCGGTATCGAGCTGGCGATAGTAGCCTTCCGACAGGACGCTGTCTGATCTCCCCTCGTTCCAGCGCAAGCCGAGACGCTGATGCAACTGGAAGAAGGTGTTCGAGCCGGCGGCGTTGATAACCGCCAGGCGCGGTGTTCGGTCGATCAGCCCCAGTTCGCGCAGTTCGATAAAGGCTTTGCCGAAGGCCGAGACGTTGCCGAGGTTGCCGCCCGGTACAACAATCCAGTCCGGCACCTCCCAGCCGAGCGCCTCAAGGATGCGATACACGATCGTCTTCTGGCCTTCGAGACGGAACGGATTGATGCTGTTGACGAGATAGATGCCGAGCTTGCGCGCCACCTGCTGCACGCGCTGCATGGCGTCGTCGAAGTCGCCGGCGATCTGGACCGTCAGCGCGCCGTGGTCGAGCGACTGAGCCAGTTTGCCATAGGCGATCTTGCCGGAGCCGATGAAGACGATGGCCCTCATCAGGCCGGACGCGGAGCAATAGACGGCCAGCGAGGCGCTGGTGTTACCGGTCGAGGCGCAGGCGGCCCGTCGCGCGCCGACGAGGCGAGCGTGGGTGAAGGCGGCCGTCATGCCGTTGTCCTTGAAGCTGCCGGAGGGGTTCAGCCCCTCGTACTGCAAGAACAGCTTGCCCGGCTGCATGCCGGCGTAGGCCGCGACGCTGTCGGCCTTTTGCAGGATCGTCTGGCCCTCGCCGATGGTCAGCACCTGTTCGGGCTTCGCAAAGGGCAGCAGCTCGTGAAAGCGCCAGACGCCGCTGAAGCAGAGCGGATCGGAGCGCTTGGCCCATTTCGCCTCGAAGTCACGCAGTGAGCGCGGCGGCGGCAGACGTTCGCGATCGTAGACGACGTCAACAAGTCCGCCGCACTTCGGACAGGTGAACGAGGTGTCCTCGACGGCGAGCGTTCCGCCGCAGGCGGGATTGATACAGCGCTGATAAACGGCGTCGGTCATCGCCTCTCTGCTCGAGCAGAGTCCCCTTGGGTATTGCACGTCCCGGGTTGAGCCTGGCAGGGGAAGAGACCCCGTTTTTCCTGGACGAATGGTCAACTGGCTTCTGCAAAAACAACGGGAGCAGATCCTCACCGTTTGGATCTTACACCGCACGGCTGAGTGTATGCCCCATGAACGATCAACATAACCCGCCGGCACAGACCTGTCCAGACCTCGCCCCGGCCGTGGCTGCCGGAGCGCGGTAGCCGTGTGGCGGAAGAACGCGGCTCGGGTAGAAGTGCGGCGACGGCTGGCCGAGTCGGGGATCGAGAGCCTGGCGTTGTATCCGGAGGGTCGCGGCAGCAGGGTCCCGACAGCGGGTCTGGTGTTGAGTGTGTTGGAGGGACAACTTCGGCATCGATTGCTGGACGCGCAGGTCCAGGAAAGGCGTCGCTTCCACGGAGGGTTCTCCGAGGTACTGGCCCTACCGGGATCGGATAGAATCCCTCTGGTGTTGACCATGATGCGTCTGAGCGGAGAACCGCGATGGAACTGCCCCTGCCGCCGCCAAACCGTTACGACCAGGCCGCCCGCTATCTGCTCCTGCGCGCCGGCCCTCTCCTGTTCTCCTGGCTGCTGCGTTTGACGCCCACGCAACTCCGCTTCGAGCGCTGGCTGCCGGCACAACTGACCTTGCCGGGTGTGGCCGAACGCCTGTGCGACGGCATCGCGGAACTCTCGGACCTGCAACACGGCGGAGTGCCTTTCGCCGCGCTGCTGGAGGTCCAGACAGTGCCGGACGCCCTCATGCCGGGACGGCTCATGCTCGCCGGCGGTCTCTTGTGGCTCACCGTCAAGCCGACCACCTTGCCCGGCGACCGCTACGAACTGGTCGGCATCGTCCTCAATCTGACCGGGGTGGGCGACGCGGCTCGGCAGTGCGTGCTGAGCACAGCCGAATGGACGCTGCGGCCGGTCGAGGTCAACCTGGAGACGCTCGACGCCGGGGACATGCTGGAGCAGATCGCGGCCGGCAGGGTGCCGCGCGAGTTGCTGGCGATGATTCCGCT
>JBBSDR010000080.1:0-11370 GCA_038240465.1 Gemmatales bacterium | reverse complement strand
GAGAATGTCGTCATGGCCGATCACCCGCAGACGGTTACCCGACGTGATGTTGCCCGGATCGTCAGCGATCGCCTTCCGGCGCCGGTGCGCCTCCTTGCGAAACACCTTCGCGTCTTCGCACAGGGTCTCTTGATCCGACTGATCCCGGAAGATCTTGGGGGTGTGCCAGATCTCGCCGATGGTCACTCTCGACAGGAGTTCTTTGAATCCCTGGATGTGGTCCTTGTCGGGATGGGTGAGCACGAAGATCGCGAGGAACGGCCGGCCGTTCCGCTGCGGGAGGAGCTTGATCAAGTGGTCGATGATCGGCCACTCGGGATTGTCGGCATGGTCGGCCTTCGTCATGTGATGCAGGTCGATCTGCATGACGATTTCCCCAGGTTTCAGGACGAGGGTTGTGGAGTCTCCCGTTCCCACCGGCCAGAAGATGACGCTTTTGTCCTTGATCTGCATAGTAATCCCCCTGGAGGGCGTAATTACAAGGTGCTTCGACGATGTTCGCTATAACGAACTTATCCTGACGCTCAAGCGTAGTCAATAGGAACGGGTGATTTCTCTTGCTTGAGCGAACGATGGCGGTAAGCTGTCGATAAGTACTTCGTGGGAACTCCGAGTGCATTTCTATGTCTCTCGCTCAACGAATCCGGACGCTGCGCACCGAGGCGGGCCTGTCGCTGGAAGACCTTGCGACGAAGGCCGGTGTGTCCAAAACGTACTTGTGGGAGCTGGAAAAGGACGAGGAAGGCGTGAAGAAACCGTCGGCGGATGTGCTGCTGCGGCTCGCAAAGGCCCTCTCGACCACGATTGCTGAACTGCTGGCTCTCCCCACCGTGCGCGCGCAAACAGAAGAGGTCCAGATCCCTCCAGGGCTTGTCGAGCTTCGCGAGCGGATGAAGACGCAAGGGACAGAACTGTCCGAGCAAGATGTACGAGATCTGGCGATGATGCGATTCCGGGGGGGGCAACCGAGGACTGTCGATGAATGGACCCAGGTCTATCTCGTCTTCGCCCAGACGACCCGAAGGAAGAAGTCATGACGACTGCCGAGCAAATCGCCGCGATCCTGCAGGAAACAGGAGAGACGGAAGCGCGGGCGGCTGTTCGCTGCAAGGCGCGCACAGTTGTCGAGCAGTACCTGTCCCTGTTCGGCGAGCCGACGATGCCGTTGGACATGGAGATGCTGGCGAGCCTGCGCGACATCCAGAGGAGCGAGGAGCAGCCGACCCACAGCCACGATGCCGAACTGGTGCCGGAATCCGATGGCCGGGTGTCGATGCGCGTGAACCCGGACCGTCCGGAGACGCGACAGCGCTTCAGCATGGCCCACGAGATCATCCACACTCTCTTCCCCGAGTACCAGGCGAAGGTTCGGTGCCGCACCGATTCGCGATACCGGGACCCGGCCAATCCCGAAGACCTGCTGGAGATCCTGTGCGACGTCGGTGCGGCGGAATTGCTCTTTCCCCTGCCGTGGTTCGCCAGCGATGCCCTGGCCGTGAGGACGGCCAGCGGGCTGATCGCGCTCGCCGATACCTACACCGCTTCTCGGGAGGCGACGCTGCGGCGCTTCGCCGAAATAGCCACTCGCCCGCTCGCCGCGGTGTTCTTCACCTGGAAGCTGAAGCCCACGCAGGAACGCACCATCGGCCGCAAGGACCAGATGAACATCTTCAAGACCGAACCGGAAGCGGAAGCTCGCAGTGCCTGGAAATTGCGCATCGACTATGCGATCCCGAGCACTTCATTCTCCACCGCCGGCCACTTCCTGCCGAAGGACAAGTCGATCAAGGCCGACGGCCCGTTCGGGGAGGCAGCGCGCGGGACAGGTGCCGATGGCGAGTGTCGCCTGGATCTGGGGGGCCTCCGAGGCCTTTGCCGTGTCCTGGCGGTTCCACTCTATACGCCGCAGGAGGAACGAGGTCCCGGCGGCGAGTTGGCCGTTGCCGCGATCATCGAGCCGCTGGACCTGAAACAACCGAAAAAAAGCACGGCCCCGGCCGGCCCGAGTCTGTTCGACTGAAGGGACCTCTTCGCATGTCAGCGGTAAGGGGTCCGGCTAGGGCGCCACAATGAGCGACGGGAGTACATTGGAGGATGACTTCATGTCCAGGACCGAAGTTCGGTGCGCCGCCTGCGGCGTTCCTGTTGCCGTGCAGGCCGTCGGCGTGTTCGCTGCCGCCGACGTGGTTGGATCGCTGTGTCCCGCTTGCGCGGACCGGCAGGTGACCGACGCTGGCGGGTGTGTCCTCAGCCTTAGGCAATCACTCGCAGGGGCCCGCTTCCCCTTGGGTAAGATCACGATCACGCCGGGGGCGGTAGCGACGCTCGGGGCGTCATCACAGCATGCTGTCGAATTTCTCGTTCGCCATGCCTGTGGAGACTGGGGAGAGTTCGGCCGGTGCGACGAGATCCATTTAACCCCCGATGAAGCGCGACGCGGCTGGGAGGCCACCGACGACAGCGGAAAGATCAACAAAAGTAATCTCCTCCGTGGTCAGGACCTTGTGATGAGCGAGTATCTTACCCAGCGTGGCCGGCCTCTATGGGTGATCACGCGGTTGGGACGCCTGGTAGAGACAACCGTCCTGCTTCCGGAAGAGTATTAGTACGAGCCGCCCGTGCAGTTGCCGCTGGCTCTCTGGATGGAGGAGGTGGGGGGACTGCGACGGTCAGTCCGACCCTGCCGTCGCGACTGGACCTGCGGATTACAACAGTCGCGTTTCATTCTTTGAAACCCGTGTCTCATCAGATACACTGGGGCAGATGAGAGAGGCGTGGAGAGGGTCATTATCCTTACCAAATCGCCTCTTCCCATTCCCGCCGACAACTGCACGGATTCGGAGATCGGCGGTACCCCGCGAAGGCGTCGCGGGGTGATTGCGCGCCTGAAGGTGTCCAGCATGTCGCAGGGGGATACCGTGTTTCGATTCTCAGGTCACGAGACATTTCCATGCCGGTATGCCTGGCTTCCGAAAGCCTACGGGGCGCTTGCGGAAGACCCCGAAGCGTTTGCGCACGAAGAGCTCGCCATGATCGCCCTTGGCGTCGGAAAAAACATGGTGCGCTCCATTAGGTTCTGGACTCAGGCTGCATGCATCGCTTCGCCGCGACGCGAAGGCGGCTATGAGATCACTCCGTTCGGACACGCTATTTTCGCCCGCAAGGGCCACGACCCGTTCCTTGAGGATAGCCGCACCCTCTGGCTCATTCACTGGAACCTTGCCAGTCATGTTGCCGATCCGCTCTTTGCGTGGGACTACCTGCTCAATTTCTGGCAAGAGCCGGAGTTCAGCCGCTCCTCGGCTCTTCGCACCTTCAAGAAGGAAGCTGAAAAGCAAGAGCGGACGCTCTCGCGCGTTACATTGGAGCAGCACTTCGAGACCTTTCTCCACACCTACGTTCCGACCCGAAGCCGCAAGGGCGACATCCAGGAGGACAACCTTGACTGCCCGCTCGTTGAACTTGAGTTTATCCAGAAAGTCGGCGAGCGCCGGATAGACCAGTCCGGAAAACGGGAGCCAATCTACGCCTTCCGCCGCGAGGAGAAGCCGGGGGTCACTCCCGAGCTCTTCGCCTACTGCCTCTCCGAGTTCTGGAAACGCCGGAGAGCCGCAGAAAAGACCCTCACGTTCCGAGACGTGGCCTTCGGCCCTGGTGGACCCGGTCAAGTTTTCAAGCTCCCTGAGTGGGATGTGCGACACCGCCTCGAAGCCATCGAAATCGAGTCCGCCGGGATGTTTCGCTACCACGAGTCCGCAGCCACACAGCAACTCTTTTGGGTAGATGCGGAGAGCCGCGACCTTCTTCGCGCGATCTATGAGGTGGCCGCCCTATGCTGAAAACGAGAATGGCTGACCTGTTCCAGGTAAGAAGCCGCTTCATGCGGTCGGCTCATCTTGAGCGAGACTTCCGCGATCCGGAGGCTCTTGAAGGATATGTGCTGACTCCTTCTGCAAAGGCTGGACTGGAGCGGCTCGCCGGAAGCCTTCGCCCGCGGTCCGCCGAGCGGGCTTGGCGTCTTACAGGGGATTATGGGACCGGAAAATCCTCTTTTGCCCTCGCCTTAGCCCACCTTTTTGCGGGCGAGGAGGCTGCCCTACCGTCCGAACTGCGGCGCTCGGTCGATTTCCGGGGCTTAGGCGTCGAGCGACCGCGACTCCTTCCGGTACTCGTCACCGGATCGCGGTCCCATGTCGGAACGGCAATCCTTGATGCCCTGAGCCGGGCACTCGAAGAGGCGTGGCCGCGCGGCAGACCGCCTCAGATAGTCGCGAAGGTGAGGGCTGCGGCCCGGCAAGGAGACGAGGGAAACGCAGAAACCGCCATCAGCCTCCTCACCGAATCTGCGGAGTATCTTCGCGAAAACGGCAAAGCGACTGGCATCATCCTCATCTTGGATGAACTAGGCAAGTTCCTTGAACACGCAGCTCTGCATCCTGAGCGGCAGGACATCTACTTCCTTCAGACGCTCGCTGAGACTGCGGCCCGAAGCCGTGAAGCCTCTGTCATTGTGGTTGGGTTGCTTCACCAAGGATTCCAAGCTTATGCCGAAGAGCTCTCACCATCGGCTCAGAAGGAATGGGAAAAAATCGCGGGTCGGTTCCAGGAAATCCTCTTCGACCAACCACTTGAGCAGGCGTCGATCCTCGTCGCAAACGCGCTCAACGTTCGCCTCGCGAAGCTGCCGCTCGGGGCCGCGACAGAACTGGGCCGGGACATGACGCGGGCGCTCGACTTGGGATGGTACGGGCCAGGGGCCGGGAGTGAGGCCCTTCAGGGGATCGCCTCCCGGCTTTATCCCATCCACCCGACCGTCCTTCCGGTACTTGTCCGTTTATTCAGCCGTTTTGGTCAGAACGAACGATCGCTCTACAGCTTCCTCCTCTCGGACGAACCGCACGCCCTTCAAACCTTCGCGAGACAACCAGCGGCAGCCGGAAGTTTCTATCGAATCCATCACCTCTATGACTACGCCCGGGGAGCGTTTGGCCATCGACTTGCCGTTCAGAGTTACCGAAGCCACTGGAACCAGATCGAGTCCGTCGTGGAGAGCTTCCCGAGGGACGACGAGAGTGTCCTGGAAGTCCTAAAGACGGTCGCCGTCCTGAACCTCATCGACTCTCCGAACCAGCTCGCGACCGAAGAAACAGTTCCACTCGCCGTCGCGGGGACCGATCCGGCGGCGACGAAGCGAGTAAAGGCCACGCTCCGCGAACTCCAGCGGGGCAAGGCCGTTCTCTACTTCCGGGGAGCTTCGGGCGGTTACTGCCTTTGGCCGCACACGAGCGTAAACCTTGAAAGGGCCTACCAGGAGGCCTGCAAGGCTGTCCCCGCTCCTTCCCGCGTGGGCGCGACCATTCGATCCGACCTTGAGACCCGACCGCTCGTTGCACGCAGGCACTACATCGAGACTGGAAACCTCAGGCACTTCGCGGTCGAGTATGCTCCCCCGGCTGACCTCCCGGCGCTCTTGGAACGCGGGTCACAAGGAGCCGACGGTCAGATTCTCGTGGCTCTCTGCGAGAGTCCCGAGGAACGTGAAGAGGCAGTCGCATTCGCCCACAGCGCACCTTTGAAGAAATCCGACCAGGTCCTTGTAGCGGTGCCGCAACCGCTCCGCGGGCTTGCAAGCCTTCTCGCGGAAGTCCAGCGCTGGGAGTGGGTCGGACAAAACGTCCCTGAACTCGCCCACGACGCCTTCGCGCAAGAGGAAGTGTCTCGGCAACTCGCGGCAGCAAGGCAGATGCTTGAGAAGCGGGTGCGGACGTTCATTGGAATCCGTCAGTTCGGTGACAAAACAGATCTCCAGTGGTTTTACTGCGGAAGCCCCGCCCCCGTTCACGGCGGGAGAGAGTTGCTTGAGCATCTCTCCACGATGTGTGACAAGGTGTTCAAGAACGCACCGCGGTTCCGAAACGAGCTTGTGAACCGTCACGCCCTCAGCTCCGCAGCGGCTGCAGCGCGCCTCAGACTCATCGAGCGGGTTCTTACCACACCCGGCGAACCGCTCCTGGGGATGGACCCGGTGAAGAAGCCGCCTGAAATGTCCATGTACCTCTCGGTGCTACAAGCCGCCGGACTCCATCGTGAAGAAGACGGAGTGTGGCGCATCGCGGCGCCTCCCGAGGGCGAAGACGTAAGAAAGGTCTGCCCTCTCCTCGACCGCATCTTGGAGATACTGGAGGCACGTCGTGGAGGACGGATTAAGGTAGTGGATCTCTTCGCCGAGCTTCGCCGCCCGCCTTATGGACTCAGGGATGGGCTCGCACCGCTCCTCCTCGCGGTCTTCGTCGCCATCCACGAACGGGACGTGGCGTTCTATGAGAATGGGCGATTCCTCCGCGAAGTCACAGGTTATGAATTTCAACGGCTTACGAAGGCTACGGAAACATTTGAGATCCAGTATTGCAGGATCGGTGGGGTTCGCGCCGTTGTCTTCGAGAAGCTCTTCCGCGCGCTCAATCCCGGAAAAGAGCAGAAGGGAGTGGACATTCTCGATGTTGTGAAGCCGCTCTTCGCCTTTGCGAGCGACCTTCCCCACTACGCTCATCGGACCGCTGCTCTTTCTCCCGACGCGGCGGCCGTTCGGGCCGCGCTGGCAAATGCCGAGGAACCCGCGACTCTCCTCTTTCGCCAGCTTCCCGAATCGCTCGGGCTTGCACCCTTCGAGAGCGAAGAGGAACCGAGCCCGAGCCGAGTGAAGCGGTTCGTGGAGAGGCTTCGGGCCTCGCTCGGCGAGCTTGGGAACCTCTATCCAGAACTCCTCCGCCGAATGCACGCTGACATCGACGCGGCCTTTGAACGACCTGGTGGCCCTGAAGAAGTCCGTTCGGCTCTTGCAATCGCGGCCGAACGCGTACTCGTGTCCGTCTCAGAACCGCGGCTCAAAACGCTTTGTCTTCGGCTGATCGACCGCGCCCTGCCGGAGCGCGAATGGGTCGAATCGATCGGAAGCCTGCTCTGCTCAAAACCACCCGGGAAGTGGCTCGATGGCGACGTTGCGTTCTTTCGGGATGAACTCGCACGCCTCGCAAGACAGTTCCGACGGGTTGAGAGTACCGTCTTTGTCCCCAGAGGCGCTGGAGGGGGCCACGCGATGCGTGTCGCCATCACCTGCCAAGATGGTATTGAAGTTGAGCAAGTGGTATACCTTGAGGAGGATGAAGCTGGACGGGCAGCTGAAATTGAATCGGCTGTGGCGAAACTTCTCGCCAAAGAGGGCCGGGTTGGATTAGTCGCGGCGACTCGGGCGATCAGGAGCCGGATTGCCCTTGGGAGTAGTCCAGAAGCGACATAATAGGGCGTTTCTCAAGCCGTTTCTGGGCATCGCCGCCGGTGCCAAACTGACCTCCGTCGCGGTCGCAGCATGTGCTGTTGCGCCTACTCCCATAGAAGAAACCGAGGAGAACAGAACAACATGACTAAACCTCTTCGCCACATTCTGAGTCTTTCTGGCGGTAAGGACAGCGCTGCTCTTGCCATCTACATGCGCGACCGGGTGCCGGAAATGGAATACATCTTCCACGATACCTTCAAGGAGCTCCCCGAGACCTACGAGTACCTGGAACTCCTGGAGGCAAAGCTCGGAAAAAAAATCACGAAGACGACGCCGGAGCAAAGCTTTGAGCACTGGCTCACTGTTTTTGGCGGGATGATCCCCTCCAACTACCGTCGGTGGTGTACGTTCAGGCTCAAGCTTAAACCCTTTGAAAAGTATGTCGGAGACGACCCTGTCATTAACTATGTCGCTATTCGAGCAGACGAGAATCGGGAAGGATACATCAGCCATAAGGCGAACATCACCCCGGTTTACCCTTTCAAGGAGGATGGCCTCGTCCGTCGCGATATCATCCGCATCCTGGAAGACAGCGGTTTGGGCCTCCCGAAGTACACCGATTGGGGACGCACACGGTCCGGATGCTACTTTTGTTTCTATCAGCAGAAGATCGAGTGGGTTCGGCTGAAAGAGAAATACCCTGACCTGTTCGAGGAAGCCAAGCGACTGGAGTACGTGGCGAACAAGGGAACCGGGGATCCATTTTACTGGAGCGGTAATGAGCCGCTCGTTGAGCTTGAGAAGCCTGAGCGGGTGGAAGAGATCAAGCGGAAATGGGAGGAGAGCCAGGAGAAGTCGAAGAAGTCGTCGAAGAGCCGCCTGCTACTCCACATTCTCGGGAGTGACGACGAGGACGACGACGGAGAGAAAGACGGCTGCCTCATCTGTCATGTGTAGCGGACGCCCGATCCTGTTGCCGCGCCCAAAGGACATCGCGATGAAAATGACATGAGGCCGAGCCGCATTCGAGGACGACACGATGATCAGCCCAGCGGTGCGTTGGATTCGGTTTCTTCGGCAGTATGGGCCGATTCCGCGCAACGACAACATGTACGACGAGCACATCCGGAAGTCGGCCCGCCGAGCCGGGATTCGGCCACTTGCCTTCACCCACCCTGTCGAGACCGAGGTCCTCGGCCTGTTCGATATACGCGCCGAGAAACCATACTCGGTAGTCCTCACGGGAACGGCCGGAGACGGGAAAAGCCACCTCTGCGGCAAGATCTGGAAACAGCTCGGTGGGGATGATGCGGAGTGGGGATCCGATGACGTATACCACACGCGGACTCTCACGATCGGCACCCGAACGGTCACCGTCCACGTCATCCGTGACCTGACTGCCATGCCCCACAGCGATCCGAAGGATCGCTATACGGACAAGAACTCCCTGCTCGCCACCCTGCTTCGTGGGCTCTACGATCCCTCCCTCAACACGGTTTTCCTTCTCGCAGCGAACGACGGCCAGCTGATCGAAACTCTGCAGAAACTCCCGGATACGGAGGAGGTGCGCAGCGTCCGATCGCTCGTCGAAGCGCTTCTCGTCGAGGATCGTCGCGAGGGAGAAGGGGTGCCGCTCAAGCTATTCAACCTGTCCCGGATCCCCTGCACTCGCCTGTTCGACCTGTCCCTCGATGCCTTCTTGGGCCATGAAGGGTGGGCGGATTGCCTGGCCGAAACGCAGGAGGGTGATAGCTTCTTCGGTCCCCAGTGCCCCATCCGGCACAACTACGAGCTTCTTCAGACCCCCCTCGTCCGCGCACGCCTCCGGTCGCTCTTCGAGCTGTGCGACTGCAACGACCTCCACATCCCTATCCGCCGCATCCTCCTGCTCTTCGCGAACGCGGTTCTCGGACACCGAGACGCCAAAGACCGCCTGCTGCAGCCGGGCGACGTCCCGGGCATCATCCAGCGCGGCACGGTCGCCAAGGCCAGTCTTTTCAACAACGTGTTCGGAGGGAACCTCTCGGAGACGCGGCGAGAGGCACTGGAAGTCTTCGATTACCTCAACCGCTTCCGGATCGGGCATGAGACCTCCAACCGCATCGACAACACCCTCATCTTCGGTGAGGCTGACGAGAATCTCCGCCCGTATTTCGACGCACTGTTACGCGCCGATACGTTCTACGGTGCCGACGCGAGTTACTACGCCGCGCAGCGGGGGTACGTCGAGGGCGGCGATAGCGAGGCCGAGAATCGACAGTTCCTCGACATGCTGGTCAGCCAGCGGCGAGGGCTGTTCTTCAAGATCCCGGCGCAGTGGGAGCAGGATTTATCGCTCTGGGAGCTGACTGTCTTCAAGTACGCGGGCGAGTACTTGACGAAGGTGCTGCGTGTGCTGCGATCCGGCGGTAGGGTCGAACGGCCCATCCTGGCGCGGCTTGTCCGGGGACTCAACCGCATCTTCGCGGGGATGCTCGTGAGTTCGGACCGTGACCTACTGCTCGCGACGAGCATCTCCTTTTCCACCTCCAAGGTCAGCCAGGTGCTGGAGGACAAGATCCCTGTCACACCGCGGATGTACGAGCGCGTCGAGATTCTCTGGCTCCAGGAGAAGCCGGCGATCTCCGTGCAACTCGCGAGTTCCATCCGCACCACGCTGCCACTCAACCTGACCCGCTACGAATTCCTCAGCCGCGTGGCGGAAGGCGTGCTCCCGGGTAGTTTCTCCCGAGAATGCTACGAGGACATGCTCGCGTTCAAGTCTCGTCTCCTCGCCTGCCTGGCGGAGAGGCGCCGGCTCGACAGCCCCGGAGAGGCGACAGGAATCGCATTCCGTGTCCTCACCCTCGACGCTTCCGGCAGCCCCCTCGACGATGTGGTGGAGGTGCCTCATGATTGATCCCTCGCGGACGGTCCCGCCTCCGCACCCCAACGACCATCCGAAGAACAAGATGTGGGTAGACGAACAGATCTGGGGACACAGGCTGTGGGATGCCCAGAGTCCGTGGCTGCTCTTTTTGGAGTTCCTCACGCTCGCGGAAGCCTGTCACCGGGACGGACGTCTCCTTGATGAGAAAGGCGTCCTCTACCCCCTCGACTTTCGCCCGTACAAACGGATGCACTTGCGGAACGTGTTGTTCAACAATGAGATCCTGGCCCAGATCGCCGAGCGCAACCCCGACAGCGCGACCGCCTGGGAGAAGTGGCTCGTGTGGATGGAGGATCACGCCAAGGGCGTGAAGTCTCGGGATTTCAGCTACCTGAGGGGCCGGTTCCACTCCTTCCAGCAGTTCGCCACACTGGTTGGCATGCTCCGGGGGTCGGCCGTGGAAAACGAAACCAACAAGCGGTGGAGTTCACGTTTTGTCTTTCCCTTCGGCCCGAATGCGCTCTACGAGGACCTGAACATCACGCCGTCGGGGAGTTCGAGCCGAGAGTACATCAACTTCGGACTCACCGGGGAATTGCTCTACAAGATGCTCTGCCGCTCGGCTCACGCCGCGAAGCTAACGCCGCATCTGGCATCTCTCCTCCGGGGAGACAATCCCTGGAACAAGCTCCTCGCCGCCTTCCAGCCCGAAGGAGATGAGGACTTAGAGACGCGAGGCAACAGCTACCTTCCTTACCGGTCCCATCCAACCTTCGACCGGCTTGCGGAGGACTGGCTGCGAATTCTGGAGTTGGTGCTCCCGGGCTTCGACGCGCTGCCGCACCTCGTTACCCTCGGGGCGCTGTACGTCATGCTCTACCAGCTCGGCGTGGCTGCGGAGTGGACCGGGGGCAGACTGTTCTTCATCTGTGAGGTGGTCGCCCCCAAGAAGACCCTCGTGCGTGAACTCTCAGGGATCAATTACCAAGAGAACAACTTGCTCCCGCTCAAGGCGATCGAGGCCTACCTGGCCGGCGTCGCCAGCTCGGACGAATGGCAGCGGGCCACCGGACAGCCCGGCGCCTTCACCCTCTGCAAGCACGTCCTGGAAGAGCGCGTCCGCTGGCCCCATGATGCCGAGGATTACGAGGGGTGTTCCGATCCGGTCGCCCTCTTCGCCGAACTCCGCCGATCCGCACTCGGCCGGCACCGCCAGCACGTCGCG
>JBBSDR010000079.1:0-11420 GCA_038240465.1 Gemmatales bacterium | reverse complement strand
TGGCTGGGACTGGCCGACATCGCCATCGCTCTCGGGGATGCGGGCGAACTGGAGCAGGTCGCGGCGCGGATCGAGCGTTTCGACGGCGGTCCGCTTCAGGCCGACCTGCTGCGCGGCCGGCTCCGGGCGCGCGGGGCCTGAGAGGCCGCGGAGGCGGCTGGTCTTGATTGCCCCGCATTCGTGGGAGCAAGTTTCCAACTTGCTCAGCTTTCGGCAAGTTGGAAACTTGCCGCCACGGTCGCCAGATCGGTGTTGCCCTTGTCTGCTTGACATGATAATTTGTATACTATTAAAGGAGGTCCTTCTCAACCTGCTCCCCTTACCCTGCTTCCCATGGAGCGAATCCATGAACGATTCTCAACACACCCTGACGCCCGAATTGCAGCAGACCATCTGCGCCTACATTCGGGCTGGCTCCTTTCCGCAAATCGCCGCCGAGGCAGCGGGCATTCCGCAGAAGGTCTTCGACCGCTGGATGCGCTTCGGTCAGGCCGCACGCCCGGTGCCGCTCTATCGCGACTTCGTCCTCGCCGTGCGCCAGGCCCAGGCGCAAGCACGACTGCTTGCCGAAAACCGCGCCCTGGAGTTGTCGCCTCTGATCTGGCTGAAGTCGGGGCCGGGAAAGGAAACGACACGGATGCCCGGATGGACCAGCCCCGTCCGCCCGCCCACGCCGACGCGCAAGAGCGCCGGTCTGTCCTCCCAGCGCTTGCAGGAACTCATCTCCTGTTTGCTGACTGCGCTGTCTCCCTTTCCCGAGGCACGCCTGGCCGCCGCGGAGATGCTCGCCCAGGGTGGCTGGATGATCGATCCCACCTCCGATGGATCGGAAGCCGCTTCCCTGCCCTCTCCCGGCGAGCAGTCGAACAACAACCCAGACATTCCGCCCCAGGCCCGCGAGCAAGGCGAACCCCCTGCGGCCGCCACGGAGTGCGCCGACGAACTCGCGCCGTGCGCTCTGGACCTCGACACCGCCGCGAGCGTCCCGCAACCAATCCAGCGCGCGGAAGTGTGCCAACCTCTGGCGACGGGCAATGAGAGCAAGGACGAAGCGGCTTCCTCGCCGGCTGCTCAGAGACAGGAAAGTGGTCCGCAAGCGGCTGAAACCACGGCGCATCCAGACCGCAACGAAGCGACATGCAACAGACAACGAACCGACAAGCAAACGACATCGCCAGCGGCCGCGGCTGCGGCGCCTCCTCCGCCATCTCGCCCGCGGGCCTGGGATGCCCTCGACGCGGGACACTGGATCGTCTTTTCCTCTTCCTGAGGCGACCGGCAAGAGGTGAACTACCCGGTGGGACAGGCGTCTCGCCTGTCCGGCCAGGCGAGACGCCTGTCCCACGGGGTATGTTTGAACCTGCCGCTCGCCCTGAGCAGCAGAACAAGAGGCACGGGCGAACCCCGCGTCATACGATGTCTTACCCAAACTTCCGTCGCAATATCGCAATTTGCCAGGGAGCGACTTGCCCTTGACCGGGGAGACAGGACATAATACGGAAGCTGTCCGTGCCGTGAGCAACCTGGCCCACGGCGCGGGCCAATCACCTCCTGGATTCGAGGAGTCCCCGCCGATGACTGGCCAGCCTGTTCGATTTTCCCTCGTTCTGGTCGCTTTCCTTGGCGGAGCGTTGCTTGTCGCTCCGGCTCCCGCCTGTCCCTTCTGCGGCGTCTCGGGACAGACACTCACCCAGGAAATGGACCAGGCGCTCTTCGTGTTGTATGGCACCCTCAAGAACGCGCACCTGTCCAATCCTGGCGGCGAGGGTTTCGCCACGGGCGAAACGGACCTCGAACTGGACCGGGACCTTGGCATCGTCAAGGGCCATGCGTCCATCAATGGGAAGAAGATCGTGACGTTGCCGAAGTATCTGCCGGGCAAGGGCGACAGCAAGTTCCTCATCTTCTGCGACCTGTTCCGCGGCAAGATCGATCCGTATCGCGGCCTGCCCGTCAGCAGCAACAGCGACATGCCGAAGTATCTCAAGGGCGCTTTGGGCGTGCAGAAAAAGAAGACGCCCGAACGGCTCAAGTACTTCTTCGACTATCTCCAGAACGCGGACCTCGAGATTTCCAACGACGCCCTCAAGGAGTTCGGCAACGCCTCCTACGACGACGTCCAGACGATGGTCGATTCGGTGCCGGTGGACCGGATCGCGACCTGGCTCGCCGACCCGAACACGCCAGGCTTCCGCGTCGGTCTGTACGCCTCGATGCTCGGCCATGCGAAGACGAAACGCGACGAGTACGGCAAGCTGCTGCGTTCGCTCGTCGATGATCCGGAGAAGCGCGTGCCGAGCGGCATCGACGGCGTCCTGGCCGGCCAGGTGCTGCTGCAGCCGAAGGAAGGCTACTCGTATCTGCACGCCGTCCTCGGCAATCGCAAGCACGACTTCAACTATCGCTATTCGGCCCTCAAGGCGGCCCGGTTCTTCATCGATGTTCGTAAGGAAGTCGTGCCGCGCGAGCAGGTCATCGCGACGGTGGCCCAGATGCTGGAACAGCACGACATCGCCGACCTGGCCATCGAAGACCTGCGCAAGTGGAAGTCGTGGCAGTTTACCAGGACCGTCCTGTCGCTGCGAGATCGGCCCGCTTACGATATCCCGATCATGCGCCGCGCCATCCTGCGCTTCATGATCCAGAGCGACACGGCCGAGGCGAAGAAGTACGTCAAGGACATGCGCGAAGCCGATGCGGACCTCGTGGAGAACCTCGAGGAGTTGCTCAAGACGGAGTCGGCCCTGCCGCCGCGCGATCCGCGCTCGCCAGGGTCGAATTAATCGGTCAGGGGTCAGGAGTCAGGAATCAGGAGTCAGGAATCAGGGAAGAGAGAAGAACCCGTCGCTTGCGCTCGGGGCTGGTTTTACTGACTCCTGTGTCGTAGGGAGGTGGCTCATGAAGTGCCTGTCCAGGGCGTGGTTGGTGCTGGTTCTGTTGCCTGGCCCGGCGTTGCCCTGCAGCCTGTGCGTCAACATCCGGCAAGCGCCGACCTTCCGGCAAGAAGCGAGCCAGCCCTCCGCACACCTCGTCCTTTACGGGACACTCGAAAACGCCCGGCTGAGAAGCGATTTGCCCGTCGCCGGCGCCGGCTCTACTGATTTCCGCGTCGTCGAGGTCCTCAAGATCGATGGCCGGTTGCCCCTCATCTACCGCAAGCAGAAGGGCGACGTTCTGACCCTGTCCTCGTATGTCCCCATCGAAGACGCGAAAAAGCCGCCGCAGTATCTCGCGTTCTGCACGGCGACACGCGAAGGGACCTATCCGTATCGCTATGTCCTGGCGACCTCAAGCCGGACAGTCGAGTACGTCAAGGCGGCCCTGTCGCTGCCGGCAAATGACATGCGCGGCAACCTGGCCTTCTTCTTCCGCCATCTCGATGATGCCGATCCTCAGGTGGCGAGCGATGCGTTCCTGGAGTTCACCCGGGCGTCGGATCGAGATATCGGCGAGATGGGCAAGCTCCTCAAGCCGGAACCGCTGCGGCGCTGGCTCAAGGACCCCAAGACGCCCGCGGAACGCCTTGGGCTGTATGCGTTCCTCCTGGGATCGTGCGGCAGCCGCGAAGATGCAACCTGGTTCCAGAACGTGCTGGCGCGGCCGACGGAGAACCAGACGTCGGCATACGACGGGCTGCTCGGCGGCTATATCCAGATGAGGCCGCGCGAGGGCTGGGAACTGGCCGAACGGCTGCTGCGCGAGGGACGCCAACAGACATTGGTGCGCCTGTCTGCCGTGCGGACACTGCGGTTCTACATGGCCTGGAAGCCGGCGGAGATGCGGACGGTGGTGAGGCGCTGCCTGGCCGCCATCCTGACGCAAGGCGAACTGGTGGATTGCGCTGTCGAGGATCTGCGCCGCTGGCAGATGTGGGAACTGACGAACGAGGTGCTGGCCCAGTATGGCCGCAAGGGCTTCGATGCCCCGATCTATCGGCGATCCATCGTTCGCTATGCGCTGAGTTGTCCGCAGCCGGCCGCCCAGAGGTTTGTCGTGGAACTGCGCAAGCGAGATGCGGAGATGGTCGGCGAGGTCGAGGAGGGCTTGCGCGGGCTGGAGGACCGGTGAGTTCGAGGCCTGGCGGTTCCTGTCGCCAGGCCTCGAACGGCAGTCGGGTTATTTGTCCTTCGGCACCTTCTTGAGTTGCTCGACGGGAACCATCCAGATGTCCTTCTTGCCCTTGCCGCCGGGACGATCGGATGAGAAATAGAGCAGCCGGCCATCGCGGCTCAGACTGGGCGACATGTCCCCATCCGGCGCGTCCGGCGAGTTGACGTTCAGGGCCACGGGTTCGCTCCACGCAGTGCCGGTGTATGAGGAGACGAACAGGCCCCAACGATCCTTTTCGAGCGGCCCTTGCAGATACATCGTCTTGCCGTCCGGCGTCAGTGTCGCGTGATGGAAGTCGGCCGGCAGGTCCTTGAGGACGGCCGGCTGCCCGAAACCAGCCGCGCCAACCGCCGCCTGGCGGGTGGTGGTATAGACGCGCCAGCCGTCCTTGTCCTTGCGGGAGAAGTACAGGCGCCGGCCGTCGGGCATCAGCCAGGGATGCAGTTCGTCAGCCGCGGTATCGACGGTATTCAGAGGCGTCGGCGCCGTGAAGGTGGCCCGGCTATTCTGCTTGACGGCGACATAGATGTCGAAGTTCGGTTTGGGAACGTCCTTGGTTTTCTTGACACAGGCGAACATGAACTGCGGATAGCGGCCCTCGGGAGTGACGAAGATGCTCCGCTCCTGATCGCCCTTGTTTTTGAGGTAGTCGTCGAAGACCATGCCCTTGCGCCACGGCTGCATGGCCGAGCCGCGCGTCGAGAGCCAGACGTCCCAACTGCCTCCCTGGCCGTTGGATGCGTAGTAGAGAGTTCGGCCATCGCTGGAGACGTGCGGATCGTCTTCGTCGGCGTCGGTGTTGATGACGAGGTTGATCGGCATGAGCGGTTTCGGCTCATCGGCGGCGGGGACGCGCGGCTGCACACTCAGGGCCAGCGCGCCGAGAACGAGAGGGACGATCCAGAGTGGTTTCATCGGCTGTCTAACTCCTCGGAGGGATCAATCGACATTTGGGGGGTGGGCAACGACTGCTCCCACCTTTGATGGACGCGAACGAACAGGAGTTCCCGAAAAGTCCGCAGCGCGGCGTCCGAAGCCGCTTGCGGCGAGAGACATTCTTGTACCTGATCCTTCAAGTTTATTGAAGGATTGTGCAGGCCCTGTTCTTGCGGCCCTATCAGCCGAGGCGTTACTACCCGGAGGGCTTCGCTATTTTGTCTCGATTCCAGGCGATGAAGGCCGCTCAGTGGCGTTTCTTTTTCTTTCCCGGTGGAGGCAGCCTTGATGGCCCTGTGATGGCGGGCGGAGTGGTGCGAAAAGGCTTGCCCGAACGGTAGAGTTGAGCATGGGCGCGGATGTCCGCGCGGAGGGCTTCAGGGGCCAGCGGCTCCGCTTTCTGGGCGTGTTCGGCTGCCTCGGCGAATCGGCCGCACTCGGCCAGGGCCGCCGCCAGCGTGTCGATCACGTTGCCGTCCTTCCACTGCGTCAACTCACAGGCCTTGGTAGCATGCTCGACGGCCTTTGCTCCATCGCGGATGTCGTCTTGCGGACAGGTTGCCAGGAGCCAGGCCAGTTGATTGCGGTAGATGGAGAAGTCCAGTTTGAGGGCGATGGCACGCTCGAAGTCAGTGCGGGCAGCCCGATAGTGGACGCGCCGCTGCTGCACAACGCCTCGATTGTAGTAGGCATCGGAACACTGGGGGTCCTGACGCAGCGCCTCGTTGAAATCGTTCAGGGCCTTGTCGTACTTCTTCAGTTCCGTCCAGGCCATCCCCCGGCTGACCAGAGACATCACATGCTGGGGATCGAGCCGGTATGACTCGGTGAAATCTTCGACGGCCTGATCGTAGCGGTCGAGCTGGCTGCGAATGAGGCCGCGCGAATAGTAGGCCATGGACTCCACCGGCCCGACGCGGATGCGGGCGTTGAGGTCGCTGAGCGCTTTGGGGAGATCGTTCATCTGCGCATGGAGCATTCCCCGGCAGAGAAGGGCTTCGGCGTGGTCCGGCTTCAGGCGCAAAGCCGTTGATAGGTCGGCCAGGGCCTTGGCGTACAGTCCCTGGCGAATGTAGGCCCGGGCGCGATGGTGAAAGCCATCGGACTCTTCCGGCCGCGCTTTGAGAAAGGCATCGAGGTCGGCGAGTCCTTCCTCGACGCGGTCGAGATGGACGAGAAGAACGCCCCGATGCGCCCGGACCTCGTGCAGTTCCGGGTCGATTTCGAGGGCCTTGTTCAGATCGGCGAGAGCGTCCTCGTCTTTTTTCAGTTTGAGGTAGAGCCGGCCGCGCGTCAGATGGCCGAGACTGCTTTCGGGCCGAAGTTGGAGATGGTGGTTGATGTCGGCGAGGGCGGCATCCATCTCTCCCATGGAGATATACAGACCGCCCCGGTTGAGATAGGAAATCTCCAGTTCCGGCTGCATCGAGATCGCGTCGTTGTAGTCGGTCATGGCGCGAACGGCGTCGCCCTCAAGGACGAACAGCGCGCCGCGGTTGTTCAGACAGCGGGCGTCGGTCGGATCGAGTTCGAGCGACCGTTCGTAGTCGGCCTTCCCCTGGTCGTACTCCTTCTTCTTGACGTGAGAGACGCCGCGAAAGTGATAGGCACGCGAATCGTGCGGTGTCAGGCGGGCCATGGCGCTGAAGTCGGCGATGGCGCGGTCGTGTTCCGCCTTGCGGTCCCAGCAGCGGCCGCGATGCAGGAACGCGAGGGCGTTGTCTGGCTCGCTGGCGATGACGGCGTCGAAGACGACAATAGCCTCGTCGTACTTCGCCTCGTCGGTCAGGGCGATGCCGCGTTCCAGGTCGTTGGGAAGCTCGGAAGAGGGAGTGGGATCCATTGGCCGTCCTCCATAATCACAGTTCGTCTTCACGGTATCAAGGCAGCAGCGCGATGGCAATCTCCCGTGGCCGAGCGGCTATCAATGTCGTCGCGGCGCTGATAGAATCGCCGCCAGTTGAGTTGAATCGTTGTTCGCGACGAGGATGTTGTCATGGCCATGCTCTGCCCGAACTGCGACATGCCAATCGCCAGCGAGGAAGCTCGCGCGGGTGCGTGTCCGGTCTGTGCAGCCCCGCTTCCAGGGACCGCTCCGCCGCCAACCGAGGCGCCGCCTTCGCCGCCACGCAACTCCTCTCGTTCTCGGTACCGGCACCAACGTCTACTACTTCTGGGCCTGTGACAATCCACTGGTCCAGGTAAGTATGCATCCGGATTTCTGGGGCGAGGTCATCCTTGGAGACGCCCCGGCTCAACACCGATGACAGGCTGTCGAGTCGATTCGTCCCTCTCTGTCCTCAGGAGCACGACGCAAACCCGCGGCAGCGCCACATCCCTTTGAAGGTGTCCAGTTCCATGATTGTTCGCTTGACAAATGGGAGCCGTCAAGCCGAGACTGACACACGAGTTAACCGCCAAATGAGACCCGAGCATGAATCCCATCCTCAGCCGCCGTGAGTTGCTCCGCCACACCGCGGCCTGCTCCGTCCTTGGTCCTCCGCTTCTTCGCGCTCGGGGCGAGATGCCGTGGACGGATTCGCTCATCGGCTACACGCACTTCCGGACCAATCTCCCTGGCGGCCGGCATGCCAATGTCACGACGATGCGGGCCGCCGTCGTCAAAGCTGACGGAATGGCACGGAAGCTCCTGGCTGAAGAGTTGACCCGCGAACGGCACTCCTGGACGCAGTTTGCCGGCTGGTCGCCGGATGGCCGCAGCGCCATCATTGGCCGCGGCTGGGAGAGTCCCGAGAACGGCAAGTGGGAGGAGGAACACAAGACCTTCCGCTACACCGCCGACGGCTGGCTGCTCGACTCGTATCTGCTCGATCTGGCAAGCGGCAAGGCGACTAACGTGACGGCGGTCGAGCGCGTCAGCTTCCACAACAGCGGCGTGTTCTTCTGGCCCGGCGACCCGACGAAGCTCGGTTTTCAGGCGTTGATCGACGGCAACTCACATCCCTTCCGCATGGACCGCGACGGCAAGAACAAGCGCGACCTGACGAAGGACTCGAAGGAGTTCTCGTATGGCTTCAGCGCCTCCCCGGATGGCAAACGCATCGCCTATCACAAGAGTTATCAAGTCTACATGGCCGACGCCGACGGCTCGAACGCCAGACATGTCAAGACGGGCAAGTCATTCAATTTCGTGCCGCAGTGGTCGCCGGACGGGGCCTGGCTCCTGTTCCTGTCGGGCGAGCATTACAACTGTCATCCGTCCGTCGTTCGGGCCGACGGCAGCGGCTTGTTGAAGCTCGCCGATCGCGGAGGATACAGGGGAGTGGTTGAATTCCTCGACGTGCCGGATTTCCACGGCGGCAGCAGCGACGTGCCGGTCTGGGCCATTGGTGGCGGGAGTGTCTTCTTCACGGCGCAGGCCGGCAAATCGGTCGAGTTGTGGCGTGTGGCAATCGACGGCAAGAGCGAACGGCTGACCGAGAGCCAGGCGGGGACGCTGCACTATCATCCCCAGCCATCGCCGGACGGCAAGTGGCTGGCTTACGGCTCGAAGCGCGCTGGTGTCCGCCAACTCCACGTCATGCGGCTGGCGGACAAGAAAGAGAAGAGCCTCACCGACCTGACGCAGGGCCATGCCGCCCTCTGGCCGCACTGGCAGCCGGCAGGCAAGGGCCGGTGAAGAAGGCAAACCGGCACGCTTACGCTGTGCCGCTCGCCCTGCGTTTTCCAGGACAGGCGAGCGGCACGGCGTAAGCGTGCCGGTGATTTGGCTTCACCGGCGGCGGGATCAACGCCGGCCCTGGCTTCTTCGGGGAAAGAGAGTTTGGCCGCGTTGTGATGGCTGAGGACGGCGATCACTCCCGGCGCTTTCTCGGCGGCCATCGTGTCGATCTCCTTCACCTTGCCCGCGGCGATGGTGCTGAGAACGAGGACGCCATGAGCGACGTTCTCGACCCGCGCCTCGGCCGCGTAACGCGCCTGGCCGGTGACCTTGAGCCGGCCGTCCACGCGATCGACGGGCTTGCCGATGGTCTTCGTTTCCTTGCTCATGTTGCGGTCCTTTCAGAAGCTGTACCTCGGAGGCGAGCCAGGAGCGTAAGCGACTGGAGTCTTCTCCCCAGTTCCTCATGGCGTCAGTCTTCGCTTCGAGGGGGCGCTAACGGTTCCTGGCGATGCGCAGCAGGTCTTTGGCCCACTTCACATCCTCGCCTTCCAGCGGCGGACGGGGTTCCTTGCGGTAGTCCATCGACACATCGTAGGCGGCCCGGTCGTAAGCGCTGCTCAGCACGGCCCCCAGGTCGAGTTGAGCTTCGGGGTCCTTGCCGCGCAGCGGAATCTGGATCACCGGCAGGGCCTGGCGGATGCCGACCGGCCAGTAGCGCGTCCGCGTTCGCCGATCGGCGCGGGAAACGAGAATCCGGTAATCGCTAGGCCGTAGCGGCGGCTCGGTGACCGAGGGAACGCCGGCGCGGAGCAGGTCGATCTCGACCCAGTGGACTTCCGAATTCATGATCTCATGACGTTTGGCCATGAAGCTGGCCCGGCCGCGCGAGCCGCGAATCTTGTTGGTCGGGCTGAGGAGCTCAATGATCGTGACCAGTGCCTCCGAGTCCACGTCAATGATCTTCAGAAAGGCTTCTTCGACCTCCTCGTCCATCAGCGTTGGCACAATCAGTGGTTGCGTCACCGCAAGCATCGGTTCGGCCTTGGGCCTTCTCGTCCCCTTTCGCTTTGGACCTGTCTCGACACGAACATCGGGAATAATCATCGGGCGTCCGGGGTCATCGTCGTCAGAGAGATAGACGCGTAACTCCACGCGAGCCACATAGCGCGGCCGGATGTTGGGAGCAAGGGCGGCACGGATTTCACCGATCAATTCGTGATGCACGTCCGGCCAGATCGTGGGCGATTCGAGATAGGGGTCCATTCCGGGGAAGGGGGAGGGCATGGTGTCTCCTTTGGGGGCGATACACCTCCAGTTTGCCCAATCGTTTCCGGTTTGGCCAGATCAGTCGGACTCCACCTTTTGCTTGGACGGGGCAGTCGAAGCCTGCGGACGCAGTTCGCCGCCCTAAAACGTCTGCAAGGCGTCCTCTTGAGTGCGCGAGATGTGAAACCGCTTCGTCAGTGCCATGATGGTGAGGATCTCTTCGACGATGGGAGTGAGGTTGCAGAGGACCAGCCGGCCGTTCAGAGATTCGATCTTTTTCAGCAGGGTGACGAGCTTGCCGATCGCGTAACTGGCGATGTCTTGCACGCCACTGAAATCGAGAATGAGGTTGTGCCGGGCGTCTTCTTCGATCAGCCGGTTCACCTCCTGAAAGATGTTGAGGATGTCCTCAATCTCGCGGATGGATTTGATGGTGAACCGGATGACCGTGACGTTGCCGACGGCGTCCCACACGAAGTGGCGCTGGGGAGAGAGGGCGGGCATGGGCTTCTCCTTTGAAGATCGGTTATCAGAATCGAACAGAAGGCAGGTTCAAGTATGATAGGCGGGTTGGGGTTGATTGACAAGTCGTTCCGTCAGTTCAGCGCAGCCCCTTCGCCCCTTTTTTGCCTTCTGCATGAGTGGCACAAGGAGCAACGTTAGAATTCCCCGCTTCGGGTGTCTCCTGTTTCAGAGTCGCTCTCCCTTGCCGAAGATCGAGGTTCACATGGTTCGTCTCTTGCTCGCTCTGGCGCTCGTCGCGGCAGCCGGTCCCATTGCTGGGGCTTGCTGGTCTGACATCGATCCCGGCGCGTTCGCGGTGGACTGTCCGATCGTCGTTCGCGGCACCATCGTTTCGGTGGCCGAGGCGGCTCCCGGACAGAATCGGGCGGATGACGTCGCCAGCATCAAGGTCGCGGCCATCCATCGCAACGACCTCAAGGACGTGCCGCTCAAGGTGGGCGACGTCTTCACGGTGCGCATGATTTCGCGCAACGATACTCAGCGCGTCTCGACCGACTTGAACTATCCCGTGCGGACCGAGGCGGTCTGGCTGATCGTCCTCAATGCGCGGGGCGAGTTCCGCATCGACAGGCATCCGGTGCAAAAGCAGCCGGCAAACAGCAAGATCACGTCTCGCGTCCTGGAGAAGAGCATCGAGAAGAAGAACACCGGCGAGAAGGAGAGCGCGAACCCCCTGGGAACGATGACGAAAAAGGAATGGATCGCCAAACAGCACGACAAGGTCGAGCGCAGGGCAAAGGAGATGGCGGAGTATGCCGCCCGGGAGAAGGAAATTCGCGACATCGCCCGCGAACTGTCCGTCGCGGACAAACTGGACGCGTATCCGTTCACGCTGAAACCGACAGAATTATTCTCTAATGATCACTTGAGCTGACTTTGATTGGTAACACACATATTACCCGTAACGATTATTGCTTACGTCGGCGCTTGGATTTATTGGATCCGCGTAGTCGATTCC
>JBBSDR010000078.1:0-11440 GCA_038240465.1 Gemmatales bacterium | reverse complement strand
GCCCGTTTCAGTTCCTATCCGGACCCTCGACGGTCAGGGCCTCTTAGTTCGGAGGGAGACAACTTTCCGACGTGTCCGCAGACGACCAGTCAAGCCACCTCTTGGAGAACGCCCTGGAGGTGGCCGATCTCGCACGGTTGCCAGCCACAGTTCGGCATTGAGAGCCGGACGATGCCATCGTCGTAGGCAGTGAGGACGACGCCTCGGTCGCAGAAGGCGGTACGCAGGTTCTGAGCCGACGTCTTCCTGGTTTTCTCCCGCAGAGCCTGCAACAGGAGAATGCCCGTGCGGAACGGCTCCGCAGGCAGGAGCGGTTGCCAGTCAAGACCTTCCGCCATCCCAACAAGCATGGCCGCATTTGCCTTACGGAGCGGCAAGCTCGTTGGCGACTGCTGTTTCGCTTCCAGCGCGTCCGTCACGGCCCCCTGACAGGAAAAGAGGGAGCCGAGACTCACGGTCTCCGTCCACCGGTCAGGCGCCCCCAACTCGAGTTCTGTTGAGAATCGCAGCAGGGGATCGTCGATCACTCCCGAGTCCAGGAGGCGAACCAACACCGTCTCGATCATCTCTTTCGATCGCGGCCGACCATAGAAACCCAGGCCCATCGGGTGGTAGGCCCCCAGCCACTTGTGGCAGCCAGCAAGATAGAGGTCGCAGTATTCGCTTCGCAGATCGACTGACGTGTGGCAAAAATCCTGGGCGCCGTCGATCACGACGAAGCGCACCACGGCCGTCGCCTCCAGGGTACGCACGAGTCTCGCCACCGGGAGGCGAAGGCCCAGATGACTGACTGCTGTCAAGAAGAGTCCGTCGCAGTGCTCCCGCAGAAACCAGTCCCGAATGACCGCAATGAGTTCTTCCTCGCTCATGCCGCCACGCAGTAACCGCTCCCGGATCGGGACGGTCGTCACGGTCCGGCCGCGCCTCATGGCCTCGCTGCAGAGCATGTCATGGTAGGCGGGCCAGCCAATGTCCGTCATGAGAACGTTGTCGCAGGGATGAAGCAGGAGTTGAGTGGCGAGTTTCATCACCTGTGCCGAACGGTTCGCAAGCAGAACCGGAAGACTCGGATCACTGCCGGCAAGCAAACGCAGCGACTCCTTGAGCCGGGCAATCCCTCGCCAGTGCGACAGGCCGGGATAGCGATCAATGAGCGTCTCGTGTCGGCCCTCACTCCCCGATCGCAGGAACGCGTCGAAGCGAGCCGAGCTCCCTTCTTCGCTGGCAAGACGGGTGAAGTCGTGCTGCGCCTGCTGCGCTCGCGGCGTCATGCGTCCCAGGCGAGCCGTGTCGAGGTAGAGTTGCGTCGGTCCCACGGGTTGCCCCTCTGTACCGCCCCCTGCGGTCTCATCCGCCAGGGGCAGCTTGTTCCAGTATAGCGCGAAAGGGAGTGGCGTACAGAGTCAATCGACGCCATCGCTCCTCGGCCTGGGCGATGGCCGCGGGATCGAACACCAGCGTGAAGCGCCCCGTGCGGGAGCACTCGTCGAGTTCCTGGATCCCCAGCGCCCGCTTGCCGTAGATGCCCACGTCGGCGAGGAGGTCGCTCTCGTTTTTGAGGTCCCCCTCACGAACGAGCGTCACCCACAGGCCGTGATTGTGCTGTCCCTTGATCCACGAGAGGATCGAGGCGTCCGGCATCAGCTGCCCGCCCGGCCAGAGGTCATCGCGGAGGATGATGATGCGCTCGATGAGCACACCCCGCAGTGCCGCCTCGAAGTTCACCTCCATGCTCTGCTTCCCGGGCTGATCCTGCCAGTAGTCCTTGCTGCGCACCCACGCCACCGAACGGTACTTCTGGATGTCGGGACTCTTGAGGAGTTGCTCGTAGACGGTTCGCCAGCCCTCGGTCACCGAAAAGACGACGGTGCCACTGGCCAGACTATCGATCTGCTCGATCACAGAGGAGAGCTTGAGGAGAACGATCTCCCGCAGGATGGGGTCCGATTGCCGCGCGAGATCGGTAAGCCCGCGGCAGATGGCAGTATAGCGCCGGTAGAGGTCTGGGTCCGGGGCGAGCGCCAATGGGACGGAGAGAGACTCCAGGAGCTTGGCCCGCTCCTTCTCGCGCTCCTCATCCTGCTCCAGGTAGGCGAGGAAGAGGCCGCCCAGGATCGCGATGAAAGCCCCGAGGATGGCAATTTGCCCTGGAAGATCGGCGAAGGCGGAGACCAGCGCCATGACCAGGGAGCCGACGAGAGCGGTCCCCAGGAACTTGAAGCTGAGCAGAGCCGAGCGGCGCGGCGATCGTTCCTCGCGTGCCATGTGGCGCAAGTTACGTCAGCGCCACGGAAAAGGCAAGCGCAGGCAACCGGGATGGCAACGGGAGGGCGGAGACGATTTGACGTTCCTCCGAGGGAAAGATCACGATCGCCAGGGATGGGGTCATGGCCCGGAAAGAATGCCCTCAGATCTGCGTATGGCTCACTGGCGCAGAGGAACGGATGGAGAGGAGGAAGACGAGCGTTGCAGCAGAGAACCTAGTGCGCCATCCACGCTAAAAGTTGGGGTGGCAACACCGAGGAGTTCGACGACACTTCCTGGCACAAGGAGGTGTCCCCTGAACAAGAAGTATATCGTCCGGCTGTCGGACGAGGAACGTGGCGTGTGTCAGGAAATCGTCAAGCGGCTCAAGGGGACTTCGGAGAAAGTGAAGCGAGCGCAGATTCTGCTTCGGGCGGATGCGGATGGTCCAGGGTGGTCCGATGCGAAGATTGCGGAGGCACACATTTGCTCGGTTCGGACGGTGGAAAATCTGCGTGAGCGCTTGGTGACGGAGGGCTTTGAAGCCGCGTTGGAACGCAAGAAACGAGCGACGCCACCTTCGCCAGCCAAACTGGACGGCGAAGGTGAAACGAAGTTGATCGCGCTGCGGTTGGGGAAGCCGACGACGGGGTATGGCCGGTGGTCGCTACAGCTGTTGGCCGACGAACTGGTGGCGTTGGAAGTGATCGTTTCGATTTGTCCCGAGACAGTTCGCAAGACGCGAAAAAAAACGGCATGACCAAGCGCAAGATCGAGTATTGGGTGATTCCGCCCGACCAAGACGCTGAATTCGTGGCAAACATGGAAGACGTACTCGAAACCTATGCGCAGACCTACGATCCGCAGCAGCCGGTGATGTGCATGGACGAGCAACCGGTGCAGTTGTTGAAAGAGACCAAGGTGCCGATCGGCGCGACGAAGGAGCATGGCAAGCGTGTCGACTATGAATACGAACGCAATGGGACCGCGAGCATTTTCTTGTTCGCGGAGCCGCTGTCTGGCTTTCGCCAGGCGACCGCCCGCGAACAGCGCACCAAGGTCGATTGGGCGATCGAAGTGGCCCACTTGTTGGCCACGCCGGGAACTATAGTTGTCGTTCATCACCCGTCCCTTTGGCTCTCGTATCGTGCTGTCCGCCGAACTCCGCCAGCAACTCCAGACGCTCATCCGCGCACGCTCTACCCCGCAAGCCTTGGTCCTACGCTGCCGCTTTATCCTCCGCGCCGCCGCCGCCGATCACCCCAACAACCAGCAAATCGCCGCCGAACTGGACTGTGACCGACATACCGTCGGCCTTTGGTGTGAACGGTTTGTGGCCAGCGGTTTGGCCGGCCTCCAAGATGCCCCTCGCTCCGGCTGACCCCGGAGCTTTCCCCCCGACGAACTGGTTCACGTCATCAACCTGGCCAGCAGCAAGACCGAGGACCATAACCAACCCGCCACGCGCTGGAGCCTGGACGACCTGGCCGCCACCATCGTCAATCAAGCGCACTTTCAGGCCATGAGCCGCAGTACCATCTGGCGTATTCTCGACGAAGCCGACCTCAAGCCGCACAAGAGCGTCTACTGGCTCAACAGCCATGACCAGGATTTCAACCCGAAGGCAGAAGACATCTGCCGACTGTACGTCAACGCCCCCCGCCTCTATCAACAGGGCCGGCTCTTGATCTGCTGTGACGAAAAGACCGGCATGCAACTCCTCCAGCGTCTGCACCCGACGCAGCCGGTCGAGCGGGGCAAGCCGGAGAAACGCGAGTTTGAATACATCCGTCACGGCACACATGCCTTGATCGCCTCGTTCGTCGTAGCTACCGGCGAGGTGGTCTGGGATCTGGGACTGACCCGAACCAGTGAAGATTTCGCCAGGCACATTGGCCATGTGGCCAGTCATTTCCGGCAGTTCGAGCGGTTCGATTGGATCGTGGACAACCTGAACACGCACTGGAGCCTGGAAGTCTGCGAATGGATCGCGGCGTTGTGCGATGTCTCCTTCGAGCCTGGGTTCCTCAAGACAGGCCAGCAACGGCGGGCGTTTTTGACCGAGCCGACGCACGCGCATGTCTTTCACTTCACGCCCAAGCACGGCTCGTGGCTGAATCAGGTCGAATTGTGGTTCAGCGTGCTGTCGCGGCGTTTCCTCAAGCAGGGCGACTTTGCATCGGCGGAGGAGTTCGAGCAGCGACTGCTGGCGTTTCTGAAGAACTATAATGCTCATTACGCTCATCCGTACCGTTGGACGTATACCGGTCAGCCTTTGGTGCGTGCGACGCCGTTTGCTCAGACCCGCCGACAGCAGCAACGGGGTCGAGCCTGGGTGGAGACTCGACGGTCGCCTTGGGAACGAATTCTCTACCCACCCCGACCCTACAAGCGCTCGACCGGCCGACTGGCGGCAAACTTACGAAACGGTCATCTAGCCGATGACGGCTCCCCTAGGAACGACCGAGGCCTAAGTTAGTGTCGATTCCGTGGCGTCCCTTTTCCCTCCGGGGTATAGTCCCAACATGCAACCGATCGTCCGCCATGTCCGGAACATCGATACGAGAGAACGTCGCGTGCTAGAGCGCGTCATAGGTCGGCAACTGCAGGCAAACCAGAAGGTCATCATCCAGGTGGTCACGCTGGGAAACCAGTCAGGCAGAGAGCAAGGGGGACCGCCCGCAGCGCACGCAGGGAAACTCCCTGCCTGGTGCAACGTCTACGCAGGGTTCATCGAGAAACAGATCGCTGGCGTCGAAGAAGTCATCCTGGAGCGGGCTGAGCTTAAGCGCCCCTCCGTCTGCATTCCCGAAAGACTCAAGCAGAAACATCTGACCGTTCAGCAGAGGGCGCAGGTATATCTGGAGAAGCACAAGCAGTTCGCCTTCAGCTCCATCACCCGCTATGCAGTCGTGCGGGGAACTCAAGGGCAAAGGAGCGACGTAGCATGTGCGGCAGTTTTCGCGGTTCTGCGAGCACTCGCTTCTCCTTCCCATCACGGATGCCATCCTCGACCGCACCGCAGACCTGTGAGTGAAGGCGTGCAAGGAAGGGAAGCCGAGAAACGATGCCGACCTGATCATCGCTGCGACCGCGCTGGAGCATGAGTAGATGCTCGTCACCGGGAACACCGCTCACTTCTCGTGGATTCCAAGACTGATGCTCGCGGACTGGCTGCATCTGCCGTAGGCCAAGGAGATCACGCCTGGGAGTGCCCTCTGGTGAGTCGGATGGCACGACTTTTGAAAAGGAAGCGGTATCCCTGCACGTTCTCCCCCCAGCCGTGAGAAATCCAAGGAGGGGGGTGGATTCCAGGCGACGGGTCCGGCCTTTTTCTTGCGCCGATCGAGTCCGGGCCAGTCCTCATTCTCGGCCCATCTGCCGACGAATTTCATCCAGAACTCCACGCCACAGGGTATAGTCTCCTTCCTCGTTCACGATGGCCCAGGCGCGTTCGGCAGCTGCCAGTGCCGCATCCCACTCGCCCCCTTGGGCTTTCTGAACTGCTTCTCGGCAAACCACCGTGACCGCATCAATGGCTTCGTATCCGAATTCTTGCAGGTAGTTGATCGCATCGCTCCATTCCTCGGCCCTGCGATTGAGCTGGGTGATCCAGTCCCGGGGGTCCTTCCCCGTCAGACTGATATAGCGGGGAGGGAACTGGTTCTGTTCGAGATGGGCGATCGCTGCCGCCTCTCCTTGCTCTCGGATGACGTATTCAAGCTCTCCGGCGAAATCCTCACACTCCTGGGCGAGTTCGTGGGCTTCGTCATCATTGAAGATGTCCAACGCTTCAAAGGCACGGGCTACAGCGGAAGCATCAGCCGGGCGGACCTGTCCGTTTTCCATATGGACGGGGGTGCCGCTGCGAAGCAGGATGGCTTCATCCTCCCGACCCTCATCGTCAAGCTTGTCGGCCAAGACGCTGCGATCGACCAGATCAGACAGGTCAAGCTCATACTGCGTGTTCGTCAACATGATGGTTGCCATCTCGAGTCCCCTGTCCAGGCGAGCGATGGATTTGTTTATCATGTCAAATCAGCTCGAGCTGCTGCCAGAATATCCACGGCATCACGAACGACAAACGGGCGATTGTGCCCTCAAATTCAGCTCCTTCGGTATTTCCCTACTCGGCTGACCATGTCCCTAGATGATCGATATGAAAAGAGGGCAGACGTCTTCCGAAGCCAGGACGGATCGGAGGACCAGGAAAGAATGTCTCGCTGTCAGCAGACTATCATGGCGTCAACGCACCCGCCGCACATGTCTGACCTCCAACTCGATCAGCTCCGAGAATTGTCCGCTCGCTTTATGACGGAGCATTACCAGGTATCCCTCGACCACCACGGGTTTGACACCGTCGAGTCCTTCGTCCGTCTCACCGGGAGCAAACAGAACCGAGCGCAATCGGCCTGGCCCGTCGGCTTCCACCAGGAAGCACTCATCAACCTCATCCGTCAACGAGTCGGACACGAACACGAAACGCCCACTCCGCCCGGGACGGGCGTTGCTCGGCGTCAGTCTGCCCAGATCCTCGGTCAAAACGGGTTCCCAGGACTCGTGCGAGGAGATGTCGGCATGGATCGGAGGAAAGAACCCGCAAAAACTGCGAGGGTCAGAATAGTAGTCCGCTTGGTCACTCCTGATTCGTCGGACTCTCGTCTTCATTTTGCTGATTCAGCGCAGACCAGGCCAGGAGCGGGTTCTCCTCCTGAAACCTCCGCTCCTCGCGTGCCGCCTTGCCGCGTTCCCGTGATATACGAAGGGCGGCGAGTTGTTCGGCTGACTTCGGCTCGTAGAGGACAAACGGCGCGAAGCAGAGATTATAGCGGTGCGTTCTGTAGAAGACGCCTCGGTGTTCAAATCCTCGTGTGGGATGCGGCTCGAGTAGCATTGAGCCAAAGCCGGCTTCGTAGCTCTCGTGCTCGACCACCTGGCCTTCCACGATCGTGAAGTGTCGCCTCACGCCCTCGGCGTTCTTCACCGTGTAGACGGTCGCCGCCGCGGTCGGTCTCTCGCCCGTGTAGCGAACCCGCTCCTCCTCTTCCTTGCTCACCAAGAAGTGTCTGTGACTCGGGACGAACCCAGGACCGAACGCCCCGAGTGCCCACAGGAGGACCTGGCAATAATCCTGCATCTGGCGTTCGGCAATCGCCTGACGGGTCACCGCGTTGTCGTGGTCTTGCTGAGTAGGAACCGCCAGGGGAGAGTCCTGCGGCTGAGGTGGCTCTTCGCCGATGGGCTCGGGTTGCTCCACGACAAGAGGATAGGCGGGCTGCCGCAGGTGAGCAAATTGATGTAACGACTCCGTCAATCCGAATCGATGAACACTGGACCGCAGGGAGTCTCATCGCCTGCTCTTCTGTCGGCTCCTTCGCTGATACTCCTCGTGTAACAGTGCAGGGAGATACACGAACGGCTGGTAGATGGTCGGCTTCCAGCCCGTCGCCTCCTGGATGAACCCTCCCTTGTCAGCCGTCTTCGCGTTCCACTTCTTGTCTTGAACCGGGATCGTATCCCAGTCGATCTTCCGACCCGCCACGTTCTTCGGCCAGGTGAAGAACGTAAAGTACTCCCGCCGGGAGCCTCGCTGGTCGTACTGGAAGGGCAAACGCTCGAATGTGCCTTCTGCGGAGACGAACCACTCGATGGAGATCAGTCCGTCCGGATAATCCTTCATCATCCTCTTGGCCCAGAGCAGGAAGAGATCCCCGGCTCGAATCTCGCTGGGCAAATAGTCGTCGCCCATGGTCTCGCAACAGACTTCCCACTCGGCGATGAGTACGCCTTGTGATTCGCATCCTGAAATACGGCTTCGGCTTCTCAAGATCGCCATCGCTGCACCCTCCACCAAGTTGAGTATCATTCAAGCGTACCGCCCGAAAATGGCGAATGCAAAAACAGGTCAGAGGGTTTCATCTTCCACCAGCAGGTTCAGTTCGGCCTGTGCTATCTTTGCGGGCCGTAGCGGAGAGGAGATGCCCTAACTACTGCTCCGAGACGAACAGGTTCCACGAGAGACAGAATTCAACCCTAAGCTGGCTGATTCTCGCCACTGACTTTCCCACCCGCTCCGCGATGTCCGAAGTCCGCTCGCCGTTCAGCATCTCGTCGTTATGTGGTCCACCACATAATGCAGAGGGTTTTATCGGAACTGCGAACAGCATCAGAGGCCGCACAGCGCGCAGGACCGGAGCAGTTCCGATAAAACGCATTGAGCTAAACCGCAGGAACCCGGCTATGGGCACTGAATCGAGGCGAGTTTCATAGAGGTGTCTCCGGCAGACGAAGATGGCCGGGGAGTTGAGGGGAGTTGAGGGGAGTTGAGGGGTATCCCGAACACGGCCGGACTGTTTCCGTGGCTCTGACACCCGGATTCCTGCTGCCCTTTGGCTGCCCGTTTCGTCTCGGCGCGCACCCGTAGCGGCTCTTCCAAAGGAATCCTCTCTCTCGCTCAACTATCGGCCAAGATCGTTCCCGTTCATGACGTGTCCCTTCTCGGCGGGTCCCGCGGCGGTTCGCCATTCGGCGGTTCCCGAGGAGGTTCGGCATCAGGGGCCGCTCGCTTGTCCGGCTGCCTCACTTCCACAATGACCATGCGGCCCTGTCCACAGACGGGACAGCGATCCGGGCATTCGCCCCCGGCGCTGGCCGGCGTCTCCGCAGGGATCGATGCACCGTCAGCCTCGGCGGGCTGCGGCACGCTCAACTGCGTGCGACAGCGGGCCAAGTTCTCCTGACGATGGCGATGGGCGAGCAAGCCGTAGTGTCGGATGCGGACAAAGCTTGAGGGTAAGACGTGGTGCAGGAAGCGTCGGATGAACTCGACCGCGTCCAGGGCCATCGTCTTCTGCTGGTTGCTATCGGCGTAGTCCTTCCAGTGAAAGTGGACCTGGCGGTCTTCCAGTTTCACCAGACGGTGATTGGAGATGGCCACGCGAGGGGTGTAGCGCGCCAGGTACTTGAGAACCTGTTCCGGTCCTCCGAAGGGCCGCTTGGCGTAGACCACCCACTCCGTCTGCCGCAGCGAGGCGAGCCATTGCTGGAAGGCGGCCGCATCGGCCAGACCTTGTTGCTGGCCGTGGAAGCCGAGTTGCCCTTGTGCGAAGGCCTCCTGGAGTCCGGCCAGAAACTTGCCTCGATAGAGACGACTCACCACCCGCACCGGCAAGAAGAAGTCTGGGCGGTAAGCGACCCAACGGGTGCCGTCGGACGACAGGCCGCCTCCGGACACGACACAATGCAGGTGCGGATGCAGGTGCAGGTTCTGGCCCCAGGTGTGCAACACGGCCAAAAAGCCGATGTCCGCGCCCAGCTGTTGCGGATCGGCGGCAATCTGCAGCAACGTGTCGGCGGCGGCTCGGAAGAGCAGGCCGTAGACCAGGCGCTGGTTTTGCAGGGCCAGGGGACCGATGGAGTCGGGCAGCGTGAAGACGACGTGGAGGTACGGCACGGAAAGCAACTCGGACGACCGCTCCTGTAGCCACTGTGCCCGCGCGGCGGCCTGGCACTTGGGACAGTGGCGGTTGCGGCAGGAGTTGTAGGCGATCCGCTGATGACCGCACTGGTCGCAGGCTTCGACGTGACCCGCCCAACTCCGCCGTCCGGCAGCGCACCAGATCGCGGAGGGTACGCTGCTGTTGGGACGAGACCGTGTCGCCCCAGGCCTCCAGATAGGCGGGGGTGTACTGGCGCAGGACATCCGCCACCTCCAGCACCGGTCGTATCATGGCTGCGCCTCCGCGGCCCGTGTGCCCAGCAGATCCAATGGGCTGGTCGTCGCCGCCCCCCGAGCCACTGACACAAAGGTGTACAGCGCCGTTGTCCGCAGGCTGCGATGACCCAGCAGGACCTGGATGGTGCGCAGGTCCGTGCCCGCCTCGAACAGGTGTGTCGCGAAACTGTGCCGCAGCGTATGCACACTCATCGGCCTGGTCAAACCGGCCCAGCGGGCGATACGCTGGCAGCCGTAGTGGAGGTTCGTCCTGTCCATGGGACGAGATCGATTCGTGCCGGGAAAGTAGAGCCTGGCGGTCGGCCGCCAGGCTTTCCAGTACTCGCGCAAGAGGGTCAGCAGCGTCGGCGACAACATCACATGGCGGTCTTTCTGCCCTTTGCCCTGGCAGACACGAATCACCATGCGCTGGCTGTCGATGTCCGCGACGCGCAGCGCGATGACTTCCGACACCCGCAACCCCGCCGCGTAGATCGTCATGAAGAGCGCCCGGTACTTGAGCTTGCGAATTGCTCCCAGGAACTGAGCCACTTCTTCGCGGCTGAGGACGACGGGCAGGCGCCTGGGGGGTCTTCTGACAGACGATGCGGTCGAGGGTCCACGGCTGCGCCAGCGTGACCTGGAAGAAGAACTTCAGGGCGCAGCGGGCGTGGTTGTACAGACTCGGCGAGGCATGCGGCTCATTGATCAGGTGGACGAGGTAAGCACGGACCTGCTCCGTGCTGAGTTGATCCGGGGACTTCTTGTAGTGCTGGGCCAGCTGAGCGACGGCGCGGAGGTAGGCCTGCTGAGTGTGGGGCGACAGGTTGCGCATTTGCATGTCTTCGAGCATGCGTCGGCGCAGAGGGGTCACGATCAGCTCCTTTAGTGAGGGGTGCCAAAAAGGACGCCCAAGCATTCCCCACGAGTGGCTGATGCGCAAGAGCTGCAATCGGCAAAGGCGGAAGGATCAGGCAGGTGAAAAGTCAGGCGTGAGCGGATGTGCCGAACATGACGAGGCGAGTGGGGTCCCGCAGACCGGATCTGTCCTGGTTGAGGAGCCGACTTCCACGAGCTACCGCGGAGCGGTTTAGTTCAATCGCCGTTATGTGGTGGACCACATAACGAGTCGAGGATGACAGGCGAGCGCACTCAGGCACTCGCGGAAAAGTTCCATGTCTCTGAGGCGAGAATCAGCCAACTGCGCCGAGCGTTCCACGACGACTGGCTCTGCTTCACCGGCGAAAGCGCGTGACCGCCTGAACGGCGTTGAGAGAAAAGACGCAACCCGCATGATGCGTCTTTCGATCCCGCGCCCACGACTGTTCCGTCTTCCATTCCAACGATGTTCGCCCGAGCCACGCTTCGGGCAGCCCCCTGGTGAAACAGGGGGCTTTTTGCGGTGCATCGCCGCAACCCGAAACTGCTCTGCTTGGAGGTGCGGCTGCGTTGAACGATCTTCGCTTGCGGTAAAGTCTTCGG
>JBBSDR010000077.1:0-11459 GCA_038240465.1 Gemmatales bacterium | reverse complement strand
GGAATCGGCATAGCGGGCGGCATCGAGCCAGACCTCCGCCATCCGCTCGCCGTAATGCGAGCTGGCCAGAAGTCGATCAACCACCTTCTCATATGCGCCTGCGGACTTGTCGGCCACAAACGCCTCCACCTCGGCTGGATTGGGCGGCAGGCCGGTCAGATCTAGCGTGACGCGCCGAATAAGCGTTTGCCTGGCCGCCTCAGGCGAAGGGGCGAGCCCCTCCTGCTCCAGCCGGGCCAGAACGAATCGATCGATCCCATTCCGGCACCACGTCGCGTCCTTCACCGCCGGCAGCTCAGGCGGCTTGGGCGCCACGAACGACCAGAGCGGCTCATAATGGGCCCCCTGCTCGATCCAACGCCGGAAGATCTGCACCTGCCGCGGCGTCAGCTTGAGACCAGACTTGAGCGGGGGCATGACGTCATCGGGGTCGTGCGTGACCAGCCGCTTGTAACCTTCGCTGTCATCAGGCTTGCCAGGCACAATCGCGGCATACCCGCCGAGGTCAGCCGTGGCGCCTTCGAGGGTGTCGATGCGAAGCTTGGCCTTGCGTGCCGCCGGGTCGAAGCCGTGGCACTTAAAGCAGGTTTCGGAGAGAAATGGCCGCACGTCTCGGTTGAACTGGATCTTGTCGGGAATTGGCGCGGCGCTCTGGGCGCGCACCAAGACGGGCAGCGCGCACAGCACTATCGCGGCGGGCCACATCGAGATGCGGTGGCATGTCATGACCGTTTTTTGAGGCATTCGCTGCTCTCCCTTGGCCGAAATGGATGCCGGCCGAACACCTACTTTACCTCGATCTGATCAGAACCGTTGCCAGAAACTCGGTGCCGTTCGCTCGGCTGGGTTCGGTTCCAGTCTTGGGCAACGTTTACTTGACCGTCGGAGGAGGAAAGCTCTTCACTCTTCCCTCTGTCCTCTGTCCTCTGTCCCCCTCCCCAGTCCTACTTAAGGGGGGAGAGCGCGCCTCCGCGCGTACCCCGACCTCGTCGCGCCGTTTAGACGGAAAGCCGCGACCGTCAGCGTGCCCGTTTAGCGGGGGCGGGGGGGGGGGGGGGGGGGGGGGGGGGGGGGGGGGGGGGGGGGGGGGGGGGGGGGGGGGTCGGGCGGCGCCGCGCCCCCGGGGCGCGGGTGGCACGAAACCGCCGGACGCGCACCGCCCCCCGGCCTCCGCGGCGCGGCTAACCATCCGAGGAGAGACTTTTTTTTACTTTTTGCGTGGGAATGCCGGCTCGAAGATTGTACAAGGGAGTCAGAACGACAATAGCGTCCGTCTGACATGAGGACCGTCATGCCCACCGTCGGCTGCTTCGATGCGTCCGCCTTTCAGCGCTTGCTCGAAGGCCAACTCGCCGTCGCCGAACTGGAACATATTGCCTCGCATCTGGAACGATGCAATCGCTGCAGCCGTCTGGTGCAGAACCTGCCGGAAGACAAACTCGTCGCTGTTGTGGGTTGGGTGACGCGGCTGCCCCCGCAGAGTGAAGAAGCGACTCGTCTCCAGACGCTCATTCAGCAAATGCTCAACCTCCGCGGCAACGTCGAGACGCTCGATCAACTGTCCTTCGCCAGCCAATCGGGGGGAGTCGCACCAGTCGTTCCGCCGGCCGCGCCTCAACCGGCCGCGGCACCCTCGCAGTTCATCGGCCGCTATCGCATCGTCCGCGAACTGGGGCGAGGCGGGATGGGTACTGTCTTCCAGGCGGAGGACATGGAACTGCGCCGGCTCGTCGCTCTGAAGGTGCCGCAATTCAGCGGTCCGGCGCACCACCAGAACCTGATGCGGCAGCGCTTCCTGCGCGAGGCTCGCTCCGCCGCGGCCGTGGAGCATCCGTATGTCTGCAAGATTCACGACGTCGGCGAACACGAGGGAACGCCGTTTGTGGTGATGGCGTTCGTGGAGGGACCGAGCCTGGCAGGGCGGATGGCCAAACTGGGTCGAGTGAAGGACCGCGCCGCCGTCGCTCTCGTTCTGCGGATCGCCGAGGCGCTGCTGGCCGTCCACGCCAAGGGTATCATTCATCGCGACCTGAAGCCGGCGAACATCCTCTTGCCCAAGGATGGCACGCCAATCCTGACGGATTTCGGCCTGGCTCACGTCCACGCTGAGTCGGCCCAGCTCACCGGCGAGGGTGCGCTGCTGGGGACGCCGGCGTACATGGCCCCGGAACAGGCGGTGTCGGAGTTGGGGCCGGTGACGGTGCGGACGGACCTCTACAGCCTGGCGGTGGTGCTGTTTCAGTTGCTGACAGGCCGGCTGCCGGTGGAAGGCGACGTGATGCAGATTCTCGCGCATCACGTTGCGCGGAAGCCGGCGCCGCCGCCATCACAGTTCCGCCCCGACGTGGACGCGATCCTGGACGCGATCGTTCGCAAGGCGATGTCGGTTCGGCCGGAAGATCGTCACGCGGACGTGGGTGAGTTCAGCCAGGCGCTGAAGGACTGGGGGCGTGGGGCAGCAGCGCGGCCCGGCGGCGCGGTGGACACAGGCCCAGCACGTCCGGGCGGCGCACTGGACACGATGGCGCCCCTCGCCGCTGTGCAGCCTCCGACTCTGGCCCAGCCGGCGGCCCTTCCCACTGCCCCGATCTCACCTGCGCCCCAACCAGTGGCCATACCGGTTGCCCAGGTTTCGACGGTGGCCGATCCCCAGCCGATGCCGGTGAAGAGCGAACCGCGCCGCTGGGCTTGGTGGCACCTGGCAGCGGCAGTGTTGTTGCTGGGAGGGGGCGTGGCTTTGGGAATCGTCATGAGTCGCGACAAGAAAAATGGACCGGACGGCGGACCGATGGTAAACGGGGACGACAAGAAATCGAAGGACCAGCCAAAGCCAGGCCCGAATCAGCCGTTCATCAACGAAGATTTCCGGGAAGCAAGCGAGAACCAGCGAGGGCTTCCCACGGGATGGGTCGGGGAGGCATTCCGGGTCCCGAAGCAGAAACAGGGGGCCGAAGCGTGGCTCGAAGTGGGCCAGCCGGAAGGCGAATACTTCGTCACCTTGCCGCGCCCCCTGGCCCTCACCGGGGATTTCTTCCTTTCCGGGGAATACGAAATGTGGGCCGCTCACAAGCTGACAATCCGCCTGAGCGGCAACAAAGGCACCCTGGAAATCACGATCGAGTCCACCGGCGCAGTCTCGATCGGAACTGACCGTCGGCTACCTCCTTCCAACTACAAGTACGCCACCCACACGCCGTTTCGCGTGATGCGCGAGGGCGACACGCTGAGAGTCTGGCTGTACGATGAGCTTGCGGTCGCCAAACCAATGAAGGAACTCGTGGACTACGACACAATCGGTATCGGCATGAAAGCCGGATCCTATTCTGGGATCCACGCCAAACTGTATTGCCTGAAAGCCGGCCCACTGGTCAGGTGACGCGAAGCCGAGACAATCCTCTTTCCCTTCGCCGACGTTCAACGGGAATCGCCATGTCCTTCAACTCCGCGGAACACGCCGCCTGCCTGAACCTTGTCAACCTCGCCCTTGAGGAAGACCTGCGCGACGTCGGCGATCTCACCTGCGCCGCGACGATTCCGCCGGAACTGCGCGGCGAGGCGGTTTTCGTCTCGCGGTCTGCCGGTGTTGTCTCGGGACTGCCCGTCGCGCCCCTCGTCTATGCTCGCACTCAGTCCGACGTGATATTCACTCCGCTCGTCGAGGAAGGCACGCGGCTGACACCGGGAACGACCCTGGCCGTTGTCCGTGGCAGCATGGCCGGCATCCTCTCGACCGAACGCATCGTGTTGAACTTCCTCCAGCGTCTCAGCGGCGTCGCCAGCCAGACGCGGAAATACGTCGATCTCGTCGCCGATCTGCCAGTCCACATTCTCGACACGCGCAAGACGACGCCCGGCTGGCGGCTCCTCGAAAAGTACGCCGTCCGCTGCGGCGGCGGTCACAATCACCGCATGGGCCTTCACGATGGCGTCATGCTCAAGGACAACCACCTGGCCGCGCTCGCTCGCAGCGGCGCGGCGGGGACCATCGGCGAGGCCGTCCGCCACGTTCGCCAGAAGTACGGCACGACGGTCCCTCTCGAAGTCGAGGTCGATACGCTCCAGCAACTCGACGAGGCGCTGGCCGCGAAACCCGATATCGTGCTGCTCGACAACATGGGCGTTGACATGCTGCGCGAGGCGGTCGCGCGGCGGAACAAGGTCGCGCCGCGCGTGCTGCTCGAAGCGTCGGGGGGCATCAACTTCCAGACGCTGCGCGGCATCGCCGAGACGGGCGTCGAGCGAATCAGCATCGGGGCGCTGACGCACTCGGCCATTGCTCTCGACATCGGCCTGGATTACGCACAATCATGAAGCCCGATGAAGTCTGGGAATGGAAGTCGAGGCACGTCGGACGCGAGATTCGCGTTTACGATACGCTCGCCAGTACGAACACCCTGGCCCTGTCGCTGGCCCAGCAGGACGACAGTTCTGGCCTCGTCGTGCTAGCCCGCCAGCAGACGGCCGGACGGGGACAGCATGGCCGATCCTGGGCCAGTCCGCCGAATACCAGTGTGCTGATGTCCGCCATTGTGGACGTGCCGCCTCATCTGTGCCGGCCCGTCGTGCTGACCGCCTGGGCTGCCGTGGCGGTGTGCGACGCGATCGCAAAGACAACCGGATTGACGCCGAGCATCAAGTGGCCAAACGACGTACTTATTGACGGCACGCGAAAGGTGTGCGGCATTCTGATCGAGATGAGCAAGCGAGCGGTTGTCGGCATCGGGCTGAACGTGTGCCAGACGCGCGAGCAGTTCGCCGCCGCGGGGTTGCCGGACGCGACTTCGCTGCTGATCGAATCGGGCAACGAGAAACTGAAGACGCTCGATTTGATCTTGAAGTTGTGCAAGCGCCTGGACGACATTTATCTTCGCCTCGTGGCTGGAAAATTTCGGAGCCTGGAACGGTGCTGGCGCGAGTATCTGGGGCTGATCGGCCGGCGCTGCACGGTGGAGTGTCACGACGCGGAACACCGGGGCGTCGTCGAGCGGTTGAACTTCGAGCGGGTCGAACTGCGGACGGCAAAGGGAGAACGGCTCACGCTCCGTCCCGAAGCGATCCGGCATATCCATCCTGGGGAATGAGCCAACCGCTGAGTCCCATGAACCGCTGCGGTTCCAAAGTAGGAGGGCGGCTCCGTGAAACGACATGCTCACTCGCAGGGTTGGCAAACGCTTTTACCACGGAAGCCAAGAACGAAGGCGGTCCAAGAAGGATTCCTCACTCATCCGCATGAATGGCATTCGGCTCACCACACGCCCATCGTCATCAAAGGCTACGTCTATAGAACCTGTGCGACCGATCCAGGTTCGTTGTAATTCGATCCCTCCCACGGTGATTGCCGCATCTGGCTTCCGCCCCAAGATGTCCTCGACCTGTGATGCCGACATGCCCGGTTCAATTCTGTTGCAATTCCTCTCGGTGATCCGGTCGGGAGAGGTGACGAGCCAGAGACATACTGCACCCGCCAAGAGGATCACGCCTATGAGCATCGCTCCCCAGAGCCATCTTCGCTTGAACATGGAGTGTCCCTGTTTATCACAACTCACGCTTTCTTCCCTCACCGCTCTCGGTTGTCCACTTTATTCCCAGCGAAGGCGATGTCAAACCCCAGAGTATACTGTGAATGTCCTTCCGTAGAACACGGTGACTAGCCCTTATCCGTGGTGTTGGCTTGGCATGGTGGCGAGGTCAGATCGCCTTATGGCACGATTCAACGGCCATATTTCCCGATTGGTGACAAAGCACCTGAACGAATGACTGAGCAAGGTGAGTAAGGCAGGATTCGTCGTATCCATGATCGGGAAATAGAGCGAGCAGTCCCTTTTTCAGATCGAGCACTCGGTGTTCGTCGGTTTTGTTCTTGTTGCGTTTGTTTCGGCGTTCGTAACTGTTCCATCGCCGCAATGCTGGCTCGATGAGGTCTTCGGATGCCATCGGGCATCCATTTTTTCGCTCACGTTCGATGATGGACTTCAGAATTGGAACAGCATCGCTAGCGGTCACGAAGAATCTCCTGCAATCATCGGTCCCGACTCAGGCTCTAACGTCTACTCCGCAGAACGCCACGTCAACAGCCAGAGTATACTGTGAATGTCCTTCCGTGAAGGTCGAAGATTATTCCTCAAGTACGGACCCGGGTTTATCGAAGTCCCAGCAAAGTCGAGTCACATCGAATTGATAGTTTCCCCCGACCTCTCCGTCTTCATCATAGACATCTTCATATGCCAGAAGAGATGAGCCGCACTTCCGACAGAAGGTCTGCAAGATGGGGCCCCCAGCCATTTTTCCATTTGCTTTCACACCGTTCCAGCCGCCCCTCCCTTCAGGCTCGGTGGTGATAGGATCGCTGCACTTGGGACACACGCCTGGCGAAGGACGTGGACATTGCTCTATTGCCTTCGCCAAGTGCTGGTGTAAAGTCGGCTCGCCAGTATGATCGTTAATGGCGACCAAGATGGCATTGAGCCATCGATAAACACCACTTCCTCTACTCTCCGCACAGACTTTGAACTTTACATGCCAGGTGTCAGCTGGCTCTGGAAGACCCAGAGCCTCTCGAACTATCGAATCGTCGCACACTTCCGCTGCGAGGAATAGGCGAATCGACAGAAGTTCGTAGAGATCCCTCTCAAGGTCGATTTCTCGAACCACTGCCCAGGCTCTAGCCAACGCTTCCGCTTCCGTCATACTCTTTGCTCCGTGCTACACGCGACGGCCATCAAGTCAGGTGCCGCAAACGCCACATCGAACCCCAGAGTATACTGTGAATGTCCTTCCGTGGAGAAGACCTGTTATTTCCGACCATCAGACGCCATTGTTGTCCTCATCTGGAGCAAGAGTGATTTCTACTTCCGCTCCAGCCGACCGAAACTGCAAGGCTACAGGTTCTACGAGCATCCGTGGTCCTCTCGCCACTTCGGTTCGGGGAGAAGTCAGGAGTGCCTTGGCTTCGACAGGTCCGAGTTCCAGAACTCTCCGAAAGAGAGCGAATACTTTTGAACGATGCTGGCCCACCTCGGTGACATACACGGCGTAAATCGGCCAATCGTCATTCTCAATCTGGTTCGCCATGGTTGTCCTCAACTCGACACCCGAAAACGCCACGTCAAACCTCAGAGTATACTGTGAATGCCCCTCCGTGGAGAGAACCGCTTATTCTCGCTCAGGTGTTCTCATCGAGCAGGACCCAGATGACTCCACCGACAAATCCGAAAGCCGCTCCCAACAGGGCAAACTCGGCAGAACCGATAATGTACTCGTATCCTGGAGACCAGGACGAGGGGACGTAGGTGACATTGGTCCCGAGCATGATACCCAATACTGCTCCGCAAGCTGCCCAAGATAATCCGCCACGCCAGAAGCCCCCTCGTCTGGGATATGAACAGGGTGGTGGAGAAGGTTCCCGAGGATCTTCTTGATTGGGCATCACCGGTACTCCGCTCTTCAGCCTGAAAGGCTGAAACATGTCAGCCCAGGGCAACGCCCTGGGTCCAGGAAGGCAATGACGACCAAGCCCTATCCGGGCGCAACACACTTCGCACGGCGGGCTGACGCCGCGCCGCTCGCCACAGTTCTCATCCGGCAACGTAAATGATCGTGCATGTGTACAGTGTCACGTCAGCCGGAGGATCACTAGCTTTCATCGCGCCTCTTGACCGTTCATTTCGCGAAGAAGAAGCCCTCGGCCGTCTTTCGCAGCAGCCATTCTCTGTCGTCATCGGTCAGGAAGTCCATTCTTTTCCGCACCAGATCGATACTGGCCGCGTAGGTGTGCTTGCCCTGCACCTGAAAGGGACAATCGCTCTCCCACATGCAGCGCTGGACGCCGAACGCCTTGATTACCTTCTGGATCAGCGGGCCGAGATCGGTATAGGGCGGCTCTTTCTTGCCCAGGGCGTAGAACGCGCCCACCTTCACCATCACCTTCTTGTGCTTCGCCAGCGAACACAGGGCCTCGACTTCCTTGTCGCGGATGTTGCCATCCCCGCCAATGCGGCAGAGGTGGTCGATGATGACAGGCGTGTCGGCGTATTTGGTACACATGCGGTCGAGTTCCGGCAGGTCCGGCGGATTGATGAGGCAACTCATGGCCTGGTTGCCGCGCGCTCCCTCGGCGAACATCTTGTCAAAGCCGGCGGGTTGGAGCCATTTCTCGGCCGGTTGCATGCCAAGCTTTGGCAGAATGCGGAAGGCGCGGACCCGTTTCTTCGCCAGTTCGCCCATCAGACGCTCCGGCTCCTTGCCCAGCGGATCGATGACGGCCGTGCCGCAAAAGACGTCCTTGTGCAGGGTCATCATGTCGAGCATGTAGCGGTTGTCGAAGCCATTTACAATTTTACTCGACAGGTCTTTCGGATAGTAGTAGCTCATCTGAATCAGATTGACCCGATCGACGCCGGCTGTCTTCATGTGTTTGAACAGGTCTTCCGGTGTGAACCTCGGGGGCTGCATGTCCTCCTTTTTCCATCCGTCAGCGAGGGGGTAATGGCTGGTGTCGTCGGTCCAGACGTGAACGTGCGCGTCGATGAATCCCATGAGGCTACCCTTGCGGGAATGCAGGCGAACGGGTCAGACGGGAAGGGTAACAGGCAATGGCGCCAGCCGCCAGAAGAAAAGAACCGTCACGGCCTACAAGCCCGCGCCTCTCACTTCGATCTCGAACCCCGCCTCGAAGCGCTGGCCGGCGATGAAGCGGCCGGGAACGATCCTCACCATCATCTGCCCTTCAACAATGAACCGCGTGCCAATGTCGAGGGCCTCGGGTGCCAGGCCGGGAGCAAAGCGGATCGTCGCCGACACGCTGGCCACGCTCTCGGCATCCACCAGCACACAGCCGGCGTCCTCACCTTCGAGGCTATCCACGGTGAAGGCGACGCGGGCGGGCTGGCCGTCGAGTTGCTGGGCCTGGCGGAAGGTGAGCCGAGACAGGTTGCGCGTCTGGATGCGAGCGGGGAGCGACGCCGGGACGTCGGCCATGACGAGACAGAACATCGCTTGCAGGATCATGGATGCCTCCTCCTTGCTGCTGATAATCCGCCGTGCAGACTATCCAGGACGAACTACACCATCGGCGCGTGGTAAAGAAGTAAAAGAGATCAGCGGAAAGTCCTCGCCGGACGAAAACCGAAGCTGAGGTTGCGGTTCGCCGGCTCGTTGATGTTGCGGTAGGCAGAGCGGACGTACCCCGCAAGGTTGACGAACGACCCGCCACGCAACACACGGCCAACCCCACTATCACTACCTTGCGGATCTACAGCATCCTCTCTCGCATACTCGCCATACCAGTCCTGGCACCACTCCCAGACATTGCCGTGCATGTCGAACAGTCCCCAGGCATTCGACAGGAAACTACCGACCGGAGTGGTCTCCTCTCGGCCGATGCCTTCCTTGCCTTTGCCATAGGGGAATCTGCCGTCATAGTTGGCCTGATCTGTCGAGATGGTGTCTCCAAAGAAGAAGGGCGTCGTCGTCCCGGCCCGACCCGAATACTCCCACTCCGCCTCCGTCGGTAGACGGAACCCCTTGCCAACCTTCACGCAGAACTCCTGGCAGTCCTCCCACGATACCTCCTCCACAGGAAAGGTGTCGTCGCCCGTGTGCCAGCTGGGGTTGCTTCCCATGACTGCTCTCCATTGCGCTTGCGTCACCGCATGGATGGCCAGCCAAAAGCCCTTCGTCAGCGTTACCCTGTGGTGCGGCTCCTCATCCTCTCGCCCTTCCTCGTCCTCCGGACTGCCCATCAGGAATTTGCCGGGCGGTATCCACGCGAAGGGCATCTCGACCCCTTCGGCGAAGGTGACCGTATGCTGTGGCACGATAGGCCGCACGCCCTGGCCGAGCAACTCGACCATCCGAGACTGCCATCCTGCACGCTGGGGATGCCTGTCCGGCTCGCAGCAGGTGGCGAGCATCTGCTGGTGCAGGCGGATCAACTCCGCCGGATAGGGGGCATCGTGATCGTCCAGCCAGTCGGCCAGGATGAGCCAGGTGCTCCTCGCGGCCGATGGTTCGGAGACGATGCTGTCGAGGAATGCGTCCAGCGTGGTCATGGCATCATCTCAACGGGTTCCGGTCCCCTCACCAGCCCACAGGCGATCAGATACGCACGCGCCCATCGCGCCGGGTCCATGCCCTGTTCTTCGATCATCGGCCACAAGGCGGCGGGCCACGGGTCCAGGTCGCGCGGGTCCGGTTCGTGGCCGCTCATCCTGGCGTGAAAGATGATGAAGCGGGCGAAGGCACAGCGGGAGACGGTGCGGGCCTCGGCGCCATCGACCGTGGGAACGATCTGCTTGCCTCGGAGCCGATCATCAAGGAAGACGAGGAACCCATCATCCCGGTTGACTTGGTCGCGCTGGGCTTGCTGCTCGTTATCGCCCTCGGGGTGGTGATGATGCGGGTGAAATCGATTGTGCGCTCGCGGTTCTGGGCTGCCGAATGATAAAGGCGACCTGCGCTTACCAGTCGGAGCCGAGAGTGTCGCTGCCGGCGATGGTTGCAGCGGCAGCAAGTGTCCGCGGGTCAATCGAGGACGAGATCGACCGCACCGAACCGTCGGCCAGCGCTGCCTGCGCATTGACCGGATAGGCCGACCTGCGCCAGTACCAGCCGGGCGCTTGCGACAGCCCAAAGGGAGCATCGCGGCCAATTTGCGGATTCGTCCGCGGATCGATGAAGCGAAGCGTCGGCAGGTTCCCCGCTGCCCAGGGGCCGATCCGATCGCCCGTCTCGATCACCAGCAGTGTCTGGCTCGTCCCGTCTGCGAAATCGGTCGGATAGTGTGCCTGGCGTTCGTGGCCGAATGCCCCGCAGCGCGGATCGCCCAGCGGCAGAAACGCGGCCTGTTGGCCAACGCCCGAGATACCCACATAACTGGTGGAATAACTGGACGCCATCCCCGAAGGGACCGCCCCGCAGGCGAGAGCGGCAGCCGGAGCCGAGGCGCCGGGGGAGAGGAACGAGCGAACCTGTGTGCGCGAGGCAGGAAGGTTCTTCTCCGAATCCCACGGTTCCGTGAGGTCGAAGCGTTCATAGAGGGGCCGCTGTTCAATGTTCGGCAGGATGGCTACCATCCAGCTCAGCCGTCGATCGGGAGACGCATAAGGATTGGGGAACGAGGCCGATGGCATCAGTCCCTCGTGGTCGTCGGCTGTCTTGATAGTCGCCAACGCAATCGACTTCAGGCTGCACTGGCTGGACGCCCGATTCGCCGCATCTTGCACCCCGGCGATGACGGCGCCGATAGCGCCTGCCAGCATGAACCCGCCGACGCCGAGCAGCGCCAGCACGATGTACTTTTTCATGGCCGACCTCCCCAGAGGCGCCTGCGAAGAGACCTTGTCTATTTCTCCTGTGCGCGATCGCCTTTTTCCCAGGCGAGCCGGGAGCGTAAGCGACTGGAGTCATGCGAAAACTCCTGGCGCATAAGCGACCGGAGTCATGCGAAAACTCCGGTCGCT
>JBBSDR010000076.1:0-11484 GCA_038240465.1 Gemmatales bacterium | reverse complement strand
GCGTCCGGATCGGCGAGGCCATGTGACAGAGCGCGAACTGGATCACGCCAAGAGCGCCCTCGTCGAGCCAGCGTTTCGCCTGGCGGATGAAGGGCTTGTAGTGCCAGCCGTAGGGTACGAGCAGATGCAGGTGCTTGTCGCGCGCCAGCCGGACCAGTTCGCGCGCCTGCTCCGCGCGCGTGCAGAATGGTTTCTCGCACATCACATGCAAGCCCTGCTCCAGGGCGAGCCGGGCATGGTCGAAGTGCAGCGTGTGCGGCGAGCTGACGACGACGGCATCGAGTCCCGGATGGTGAACGAGTTCCTCGGCACTCTCCGTGGCGAAGCGGAAGCCGAACCGCGTCTTGACCTGTTCCAGTTCGCTCTTGCCGAGACGGCAGACGGCAGTCAACTCGACGTCGTCGCGCTGGGCCAGCAGCGGCATGTGATTGGCCGTCGCCCACCAGCCGGCGCCGAGGAACCCGAGATGGACCTTGCGCTGGGCCGTCATGATGTGTTCCCGGTTCACAAGGGCGATGGTTCGAGGATTCGACGGAAAGCCGTCAGATGAGCCGGCGTCGTGCCGCAGCAGCCGCCCACCATGACGACGCCGGTCGCCAGCAGTTCCGGCAGCCGCGACGCCAAATCGTCAGGGGATCGCGGATAGAGCAGCCGGCCTCCCTCGTGCGCCGGCGTCCCCGCGTTGGGCCGGGCGAACAGCGGCAAGTCGGTTTCCTGTCGATAGCGGCCCACAATCTCGATCGTCTCGCTCATGCCGATCTCACGGCCGCAGTTGACGCCCAGGGCGGCGACTCCATGCGCCGCGGCGTGCCGGGCGATCATCTCGGGCGCGTGGCCGCTGTGCGTGCGCAGGCTGCCGTCGCTGTGACGCTGGTAGGCCAGCGACAGCAGCACCGGCACCTCGGCATGATCGAGAACGCGATGGCGAATGACCTCGACGGCGGAGAGAGCGCGCGGCGACGAGCAGGTTTCCAGCAAGATGCCATCGATGCCGGCCCAGTCGAGTTCGGCCCCGGCGAAGGCGCTGGCCGTGCGGGCCAGGTCGTCCCAGTCGGAGAAGTCGCGATCGTCGGGCGAGATGAGGATGGGACCGATGTCGGCAAGGACGAACCGTTCGGGGCCGGCAGCGGCGCGGGCGAGCCGGACGCCAGCCCGGACCATGCGTTCGAGCTGATCGTCGAGGCCGTGGCGGACGAGCGCGCAGGGGTTGGCCTGAAAGGTGTTGGTCAGCAAACAGCGCGCGCCGGCGAGGACATACGAGTCGTGAATGGCGCGAACGCGCTCGGGCCGGGTGAGGTTCCACTGTTCGCCAGGCTCGCCGGGTTCGAGTCCGGCCTGGTACAGTTCGCTGCCCATGGCCCCATCCATGAGCAGCGCCGATCCGGCGTGCAGGGCGTTCAGCAAGCGCGACATGAGTGTCCTCGTGCGTCTGTCTTCGATGCCGTCATTTCTTCTTTGGCTCGTCCGCCATGCCAATACCGATGATGTGGGCCTGACCGCCCTTGAGCCGGACAAACAGGTAGGCCGCCTCGACGTTCGTCTTCGCGGCATTCTTTCCCGTCAGGTAGACGACGCGCAGTTCCGAACGGGGGACATTCTTCAGGAACTCCTTCATCATTGCAGCCATCGGCCTCGACAGGTATTCTTTCAGATCGACCACGCGCGGCGGCGCAAACTCAATCTTTTGGTTTGCTGGCTTTCCCTGAATCGCCTGGACGAACATTTCCTCCAGTTGCTCGCGCGTATCGATGACCATGTAGCCGGCCAGGTTGAACGGCACCCCCATCGTCTTCTTGATTTCTTCGTTGTCCCCGTTGTTCATCGCCGTGGTCCAGCGCAGCACGACCTTTTTAGCGCGAGCGTTCCCATTCAGCCAGGGCAGATCGACTTCGCTTTTCGACAGGTCCAGCTTCGCCTGGCGCGTATCCCACCAGCGCTCCCACTCGTCGCGGCATTTCTGCCGTGCGGCCTTGTCTTCGCCCAGCTCCCCCGCCGGGGCCTTCTCCTCACCGATCGACAGCAGGACGTCGCGTGCCTGCCCGGCGATCTCGCGCGGCGCATCGGTCAGCAGCGGCAGCAGAATCGCGACGCCCGCCTTGTCCCTGGCGGCGAGCATCCCCTGCCCCGCCCGCAGCCGCACCAGCGCGTCCGTCTCGGTTCTGAGCGCCTGCTTGATCTGCTCCTTGTGGGTCGCGTTGCCGCCGTGCGCGAGCAGCAGCACGGCCGCGCCGCGGCGTGAGGCGTCGCGATCCTTGAGGGCAGCCAGCAAGGCGGCGTCGGCCTTGTCGGTGCGGAACGCCAGGGCGGCCAGAGTCGTGAAGAGTTCCTCCTCGACGGCGGCGTCGCGCACGGCCGGCAGATACTGGAGCAGAGCGTGACACGCACCGTCGTGTTTCAGGCCGCGCAGCAACCGCAGGGCGGCCAGTTCGATCTCGACGGGGTTGGCCGTTTCGATTGTGGCCAGGCACTCGGCCACTCGACGGCGGACTTCGGCTTCCTGGTGCATGGCGGCGCGAGCCAGGAACGGCCGCGCGGGCAGACCGATGGCAATCAGGTCCCTCGTCGCCTTTTCGCGGTCCTTGAACTTGGCGCTGTTGAGGCGTTCGATCAGTGCTTCGATCTTCTTTTCGTCGGCCTCGTTCTTCGCCAGCCGGGCGCGGAAGAATTCGACGAGGCCGGGGCCGTCCGGCACGACGCGCGCCCCGCGCAGCAGCGCCTCATCCGCGGCCTGGTCCGCGACGGCGGGACACGCGAGCAGCAGACCGAGAACCAATCCACCCAGACGTATGACATGGTGCATGACAACAGTTCCCGGAGGTTTGAGACGATCCGGCGCGACCTCTGTAGCATAAGCGTTCCGGAGACGCGCTCCAATGTTGTTCCTGCCGCGATCGGAGGAAACGCCGGTGAGCGACTTCACCCTGGCGACCCATTCGGCAAGCGACGGCTACCGCTGGCACTATCGTCTTTATCGCGCCGATCGGCCGCAAGCGCGAATTGTCTATCTGCACGGCATCCAGAGTCACGGCGGCTGGTACGATGGTTCCTGCGCGCACCTGGCCCGGGCCGGCTTCGACGTTTATTTCCTCGATCGCCGCGGCTCCGGTCTCAACCAGCAGGCGCGCGGCGACACACCGAGTTTCCGCCTTCTCCTCGACGACATCGCCGAGTTCCTGCGCTGGCTGAAGCACGAGAGAGGACAGGCGAAGACGTTCCTGTTGGCCGTCTCGTGGGGCGGCAAACTGGCGACGGCCCTTCAGCGCCGTCATCCGGGACTGGCCGATGCCCTTGCCTTGCTCTGTCCCGGTTTCTTTCCGCAGGTGCGGCCCGGGTTCGGACTGCGTCTGCGAATCCTGCTGGCACGCCTGTTCCGTCCGCGCCGGCTCTTTCCGATTCCGCTGAACGATCCCGAACTGTTCACCCAGACGCCGCGCTGGCTCGAATTCCTGCGCCACGACACCCTTGGTCTCCATGAGGCCACGGCTCGCTTTCTGGTGGAAAGCGTCCGCCTTGATGGCTATCTGCGTTTCGTCCCCAGGCACGTCCGTGTTCCCGTGCTGCTGATGCTGGCGGAGCGCGACCGGATCATCGACAACGCGCGGACTGCTGCTTATGTTCGCGGTTTCGCCAGTGCCGCGAAGCAGATCATCGAGTATCCGGGGGCGCAGCACACGCTGGAGTTCGAGCCGGACCCGTCGCGTTTTCTCGATGATCTGACGCAGTGGATGGTGAAGCAGGGCGAGCGGGGCGTGTAATCGCCCGGTTCAGTGACTATCCGGAGCGGATCTCTGTCCCTGAAGCTGGGCGAGCACCGCTTGCACACGAGCCAGTTCAGCCTCGGCTTTCTCGGCGCGATTCTTTTCTTTCTCGGCGCGATCGTACTCTGCTTTTGCCTGCTTTTCGGCAACTTCGAGTTGCGCTTGCAGTTTCATGGCGTGCTTCACCAGGTCGGCCGGCAGAGGAAGCAGTTCGCCGCGATACCAGAACCTCGTCCAGCCATCGACGAGACCGATCTCCAGTTCCAGTTCCGTCAGGGGGAGCCTACCCTGGGCATTGGGCGTCACCCTGTCGTAGGCGACGCCGTTGTGCTGATACAGACGCAAATCCCGCTTCTCCGGATAGAAGATGAGGTAATACGGGACTTTCAGTTCTTGCTCGTACTTGCGGAAATTCTCGACGTAGTCTTTTCGCGCACTGGAAGGAGAGACGTATTCCAGCACCCAGAAAGGTTTGACGTCCTCGAAGGGCAGGTTGAGACTACCCATCCTGGGCAGCGGCTCCTTGCTCAGCACGATCGTGTTGTCGGGACATACCTGGCCGAGATGAGCGTTGATGGGATACTGGACCAGCAACTCGTTGAGGACTTGTACTTCGTCTCGATACACTTTCAGAACGGCCAGGCTCTCCAGCGTGATTTCGCGCTGGGTGCCTTGTGGGGTCGCTTCCATGAAGTGCTCCGGCGGGAGGTTTCGCAGATACTCCTCAGCCGCTTTCTCGTAATCGGCTCGCGTCCAGTTGGCGATGTTCGTCTGCGCCATGGTTTCCTTCCCTTCCTGTCGCCCGGGGCATGGCGATGCGCATCGCCATGCCCTCGTACCCAGTCCGTCACTGTCCCTGATCCGCCGCCAATGACACGCAGACGATCTCCTTGTCGTTGCGGACGTAGATCGACTTGTTGGCGAACGCCGGATGAGACCAGAGGACGGTTCGATTCGCGAAGCCGCCGCTCAGCTTGCTCGTCGGCTCGATGATGTGCGCCCGGCTGATCTCTTCATAGCCCTTCGGACTCAGTTTCGCGATGATGAGGTCGCCCTTCTCGTTGAAGAGCCAGTAGCGATCGCCCTGCTCGATGAGGAACGCATTCGCCCAGCGCTCCTGTTCGTCCCCCTCCTTGACGTCGCCGGTCGCCTTGAGCGTCATCCACACGCGCTCCCCGGTCGATGCCTTCAGACAGCGGAGTTCGCCATAGCTGCACACACCGTAGATGTAGCCGTCCTTGAGGATCGGCGTGGGCATGATGGAGTGCAGGCCGTCGGTCTGCTCCGGCCGTTCGCCCCGGCCCTTGCCCTTCCACAACACGCTCGCTTCCGGCCTGTCCTTGTCGAGCTTCAGCATCATCGAGCCGTTGTAGAACGACGTCACCAGCAGCATGTCGCCGGACAATCGGGGCGTCGGCGCCGTCAGGTCCGCCTTCACCAGGAACTTCTGCGACCAGTAGAGCGAGCCTTTTTCGGGGTCGAGCGAGTTGACTCCCTCCGGCGTCCAGATAATCAGTTGACGCTTGCCGCCGGCCTCGAAGATCATCGGCGGACTGTAGCCGATGCTGGTCTTGTTCACGTCCAGCGCCTTCCAGATTTCCTTGCCGGTGTCCTTGTGGAAGGCGATGACGGCGCTGCCCTTGCCGCCGACGAGGCAGATCAACTTGTCGCCATCGAGCAGCGGATTCGAGGAGAAGCCCCACATCGGTACGCGGGCCTGGTAGTCTTTCGGGAAGTTCTTCGACCAGAGGACAGTCCCCTTGTCGGCGTCGAGACAGAACAGGTCGCCCATCGCCCCGAGCGTGTAGACCTTGCCGCCGGCGATGACGGGGGTGGTACGCGGGCCGGAGGGATACGAGATTTTGTACTGGCAGTCGTACTCGTGCTTCCACAGCACCTTGCCGTTGGCGTCATCGATGCACAGGAGACGTTCCTTGCCATCGACGGGCTTGGCCTGGAACGGGTTGTCGGGATTGGCAGCGCCGGCGGCCAGGACGCGGTCGGTGACGTAGACCTTGCCCTCGGCGACAGCCGGTCCAGCGTAGCCGCTGCCGAGCGGCACGCGCCAGCGAACCTTTGGCCCCTTCGCGGGGAACTTGTCGAGCAGTCCCGTCTCGCGCCAGACGCCGTCGCGTTTGGGTCCCAGCCACTGCGGCCAGTCGTCCGCCCCGGCCGTGACCGCCATGAGCAGACCCAGAATGACGCCCCAGCAATATCCACAGGGATGTCGCATTGCGTACCTCGAAGGTGATGAGGTGAAGTTGCCTCTCCGATCCATCCTGTTATTTTACGGACGAGGCTCAGGCCGCGCGCAAGGGTAGCTGTTTCGGCTCGCTCAGCACCCCATCGAGAAAACGGAATAGTTCGTCCTGGTAGCGCTGCGTGCTGAATCGCAGCGACTGACGCCTTGCCGCCGCGGGGTCCAACTCCGCCGCGCGGCGCTCGAACGCTTGCAGGGTGTCCGCCAGACACTCGGCCGTCTGCTCCGGAAACCACCATCCGGTCGCGGGTTCATCCGCATCCGGTGGAATGACGGTCTCGGCCGCGCCGCCCTTGCCGAAGGCGACGACGGGGGTACCGCAGGCCATCGCCTCGACCGGCACAATGCCGAAGTCCTCCTCGCCGGGAAACAGCAGGGCGCGACAGCGGCGCATGCGATCGCGAATCGCCTCGTCCGGTTGCCAGCCGAGAAACTCGACGCCGTCCGGCGCCAGGCTCTTCAGACGTGCCTCATCCTGGCCGCTGCCGATGACGACAAGCCGTTTCTTCAGCCGCGCACACGCCGCCACCGCCAGGTCGAGCCGCTTGTAGGGCGCGAAGGCCGACACCGCCAGGTAGAAGTCCTCGCGCGGCACCGGCGCTGGACAGTAGAAGGCCGTATCGACCGGCGGATAGATCACGGCACTGTCGCGCCCATAACACTCGGCGATGCGCCGCTGGACCGTCTTGCTGATGGCGATGAAGTGCGTGACATGGGCGGCCGTGCGGCGGTCCCAGGCGCGCAGACTTTCGAGCAGTCGCGCCAGCAAACGAGCCTTGAGGCCGGCCACCCGTCCGCCGCCGAAGTAGGACTCGCGCATGTGCCAGGCGTAGCGCATGGGTGTAAAGCAGTAGCAGACGTGCGGCACTCCGCGCGGCGGCCGCAGACCCTTGACGACGCAGTGACTGAAGCTGAGCAGGAGATCGCACGCCGGCACGTTCCAGCCGGCGACCGTGGCCGGCATCAACGGCAGCAGGTAGCGGTAATAGCGATGAACGCCGGGCAGCGCTTGCAGCCAACTGGTCCGGCGCGGCAACGTGTCGATGGCCGGCGAGACGCTGTGCGGCTTGTGCAGCAGCGTCAACAGCGTCGCGTCCGGCCAGCGGCGGCAGACGACTTCGAGACACTTCTCGCCGCCGCGCATGCCGGTGAGCCAGTCGTGAGCGAGGACGAGGCGCGGATTGCTTCGCGGATTCATGAGCGGACCCTCCGTTGTCCGCGTCAAAGTGTAACGGCACGGCCGCTTGCGGCATAGATGAGGTTGGGCAGAGGACATGATTCAAAGTTGCCGGTTCGAGGTGACATTCACCGCTCTCGGCATCCTGTCCCGTCGCTTCCGTTGCGACGATTGCCGCGGGCGGTGGCCATTCCTGGTTTGCCCCCTACGATACGAAAGGCGGCTCCCCGACTGCATCCCGATGAGGGGCGAAGGCCCATGACCGAGATCAAGCTGCCGGAACTGAAGGAGAATGTCGAGACCGTTGAGATCAACGCGGTCCTGGTCCAGCCGGGCGACACGGTGACCAGGGGCCAGGCCTTGCTCGAGGTCCAGGCGGACAAGGCGGCGCTCGACGTGCCGGCGCCGGCCGCCGGCAAGATTGGTGAGATTCGGGTCAAGGTTGGCGATCAGGTCAAGGTCGGTCAGGTCATCTGCACGCTCGAAGCCGGCGCAGCTCCGCCAGCGGCCCACCCGGGGGTTAACACCCCCGGCTCGCCAGAAACACCTCCGCCTGCTCCCCAGCCACAGGTCAAGCCCCCCGGCTCGCCAAAACCAACTCCGCCCGCGCCCCAGCCGGAGGTCAGAACACCCGAGGCACCAAAAGCTGATGGCCAGGTCGTTCGTGCCAGCCCTGCTACCCGCCACCTGGCTCGCGAGTTAGGTGTCGATCTCGGCCGAGTAGCCGGCACGGGACGCTCCGGGCGCGTTACCGAAGAAGACGTCAAGACATTCGTCCGCCAGTCCGCTTCCGCTCCCTCTTCGGGTGGAAACGCCGCTGCGCCGGCCTTGCCGCGATTCGAGGACTTCGGCGAAGTGCAACGGGAGCCGTTGTCCAAAATGCGCCAGTTGACGGCCCGGCAAATGAGCCTGGCCTGGAGTCTGATTCCGCACGTCACCCAGCACGACGAGGCTGACGTCACCGACCTTGAAGCCTTCCGCAAGTCGCGCGAGGGCAAGGGACCCAAACTCACCATCACCGCCTTCGCGCTGAAAGCCTGCGCCGTGGCCCTGAAGCAGTTCCCCACCTTCAACGCCAGCCTCGATGTCGCCGCGAATCAACTCGTCCTCAAGAGCTACTATCACCTCGGCGTCGCGGTCGATACCGAGCGCGGCTTGCTTGTGCCGGTGATCCGCGACGTCGATAAGAAGTCGATCGAACAACTCGCGGCCGAGTTGACCGAGACGGCAGACAAGGCGCGGCAGGGCAAGGCCGACCTGAGCGGCGGCTGCTTCACCATCACCAACCTCGGCGGCATCGGCGGCACCGGCTTCACGCCCATCGTCAACTGGCCGGAGGTCGCCATCCTCGGCCTGTCGCGCGGCAAGCTCACCCCGACAATTCACAACGGCGCGGTCAAGCGGCGGCTGATCCTGCCGCTGTCGCTGTCCTACGATCATCGCGTCATCGACGGCGCCGCTGCCGCTCGCTTCACCCGGTTCGTCGCGGAAATGCTCGAAAACCCCTTCCTGATGGCGCTCAAGAGTTGAACATGGCAGACATCACCGAACACGATCTCATCGTCGTCGGCGGCGGTCCCGGCGGCTATGCCGCGGCGTTCCTCGCGGCCGATCGGGGCAAAAAGGTCACTCTCGTCAACGACTCCGACAAGATTGGCGGCACCTGTCTGCACGTCGGCTGCATTCCCTCCAAAGCCCTGCTGCATGCCGCCAAGGCCATCAACGACGCCCGTGACGCCGCCAAGTTCGGCATCGTCTTCGGCGAACCGAAAATCGACGTCGATGCCGTCCGCAAGCACTGGCTCAAGGTTGTGCAGACACTCGCGACCGGATTGCAAGGGCTGTGCAAGAAACGCGGCGTCGATTACCTCTCGTCGCGGGCGAAGTTGCTCGACGGCCAGACGCTCGAACTGACTGACGGCTCACGGCATCGTTTTCAGAACTGCGTCCTCGCGACCGGCTCGACTCCCGCGAAACCAGCCGCCTTGCAGCTCGACAGCCCGCGCGTCATGACCTCGAACGAGGCGTTGCGGCTGGAGGGAGTCCCCTGCTCGCTGCTGGTCGTCGGCGGCGGCTACATTGGCCTGGAACTGGGATCGGTCTTCGCGGCCCTGGGTTGCGAGGTGACCATGGTCGAAATGACGCCGGGACTGTTGCCGGGCGTCGATCGCGAGCTGGTCAAGCCGGTGCAGGAGCGGCTCAAAAAGGCATTCAAGGCCATCCATCTCAACGCGCAGGTGCTGAAACTCGAGGACACCGGCAAGAGCATCCGGGCGCATCTCAAGAGCGAGGCGCTCGGCGAGACGGCACTGGAATTCGATCGGGTGCTGGTCGCTGTTGGCCGGCGGCCTCTGAGTGCCGAGTTGGGGCTGGAGAAAACGAAGATCCAGGTTGACGGCAAGGGTTTCATCCAGGTCGATGAGCATCGGCGCACAGCGGAGGAACGCATCTACGCGGTGGGCGACGTCGTCGGCGAGCCGATGCTGGCTCACAAGGCGCATTACGAGGCGAAGATCGCGGTCGAGTCGATCCTGGGCGAGCCGGCCATCGTGGACTATCGCGCCATGCCGGCGGTGGTCTTCACCGATCCCGAGGTGGCCTGGTGTGGACTGACCGAGACGGAGGCGAAGAAGCAGGGCCGTGAAAACGAGGTCGAGGTGCTGAGCTACCCCTGGGCGGCTTCCGGACGCGCCTTGACGCTGGGACGGACCGAGGGATTGACGCGCCTGATCGTGGACAGGCAGACGGAGCAGGTCCTGGGAGTTGGCATCGTCGGCGTCGAGGCGGGCGAGATGATCGCCGAGGCGACCCTGGCGATCGAGATGGGCGCGACGGCGAAGGATATCGCGCTGACGATTCATGCGCATCCAACACTATCCGAGACGCTTATGCAGGGGGCTGAGACGCTGTACGGGACGGCGACGGATCTCTACAAGCCTCGACCGAAGAAGTGAACTGCGTCTTCCTCGTTCCCGGTCAGAGCAAGGGAACGAGGAAGAACGAAAATCAAAACGGCGAGCCGAGATCGGGTCCGTCTGCCTTCACCGCGGAGGGCGGGGGCGAGTAAGACGACGGCTGGATCGGACCGATCGGCATTCGCTGCGGGCTTGTGGGAAGCGGCGCCGGGGAGGCAGGCTGCACCCGGACGGGTACCGGCACGGGTACGGGGACTGGTGCAGGGACGGGGGCCGGCGCGGTCGTGATCGGCGGCAGCGGCTGGGGCGGAGGAAGTTGCGGCGAAGGCAACGGCCTGGGCAGGGGCGGTTCCTTGGTCGCCGTCTTGCCGTCGTCCTTCTTCGGGCTGTGGTAACCGGACCAGTGATACTGCAACAGCGTACTGCGCGCCTGCAGGCGAACGCGCATCGAGGCATCCTTGGCCAGCACCTGCTCGACCGCCTGGCCGATCTCCTGCGACACCGGACGATACTTTACCAGCGTTGACATTGCCGACAGCCGAACCGAAGGTTTCGCGTCGGTCTGCAACACTTCGAGCAGGGTGGGAATCATCTCGGGAAACTGTTGCGTGTCATACTTGCGCAACTCGTCGGCCGCCTCCGACCGCTTCGACTCGTCCGGCGACGTCCTGACGATGCCGAGCAGTTCGGGGACGCGCTGAGCGGGATCGATCTTCGGCTTCGGTTTCTTGCCGAACAGGATACCCGCGCGGAGCTGCGACGCCAGCAGCATCGCGCCGAGCACAAGCAAGAGGACTCGTTGTCCTTTCATCGCTGGACTCCCGGAGATCACAGGCCGGGCCGTGTTGCACGACAGCCGGTGTTCCTGACAAGATCCATCGACCAGGATAGCCCAGCCTCCGCTGTCAATCCGGACAGAAACGGCCCTGCGGCCTAAGTCCCCTCCCTACCGCCGTTACATCTTCACATCCGTCAGGCCCGGCGGGGACAAACCCCCGCCGTTCGCTCATCCGTCGTCTCTTATCGTCGCTGCCTCACCGCGCAAAAAGAGAGCCACCCGCCGGGGGGAGCGGGTGGCTGGAGGGGGGACGTTTGAACTGGTTTTGGGAGGGAGTCTGAAGGGGGAAGCGCTGTCGGGACGCTCGGGCAACCGAGAGAGAGAGGACTGGGTCGGGAGGAGGGGAAAATCCTCCGCTGCCGCTCTCACCTTACCTCGCGGTGGGGGAGACCGCAGAGGTATCCGTTCACGCTGAAACCGACAGAATTATTCTCTAATGATCACTTGAGCTGACTTTGATTGGTAACACACATATTACCCGTAACGATTATTGCTTACGTCGGCGCTTGGATTTATTGGATCCGCGTAGTCGATTC
>JBBSDR010000075.1:0-11580 GCA_038240465.1 Gemmatales bacterium | reverse complement strand
GAGAGACAATTGCAAATTGCAAATTGCAAATTGAAGAGACTCAGATCACGGCTTTTCCGGCTCTGGGGGCGGCCCTGGCAGTTCGGGCAGCGCCGGGGCGGTGTACCCGAAGAGAAACTTCAACACGTCGCCCACGATTTCCAGCGAATCCACCGTCACCTTGCCGGTGACCGTGCTGCCCTCGGCCGCGACCTTTGCGCCTTGAAGCGTCTTCCTGGCGCGGTCCAGTAGCTCCTTGGGGACCTTATTGCCGGGCGGAACATTGTCGAGTTCCTTGAGCGCCATCTGCTTCAAGCCGACGATCGATTCGGCGAACGCATCGGCTTCGTCTTTGTCCTTGAGCGTGCCGCTGAGCGTAACCGTCACCTTGTCCTCGCCGGCGGCGTGGAAGACGAAGCTCTTCGGCGCCGCGCGCAACGGACTGCCACGTCCCGTCATTTGCTTGCGGAACGATTCCGGCAGTTCGCCCGCGAACAGGACCCGAGCATTGTCCGGCACGTCGCGCAACACGGCAGCGAGCGGACCATCCACCAGGCTCTTTTTCTTGCCGGACTTGACCGCGAAGACCCCATCGATCAGGCCAGCAGCATTCGTTTCCTTTGGACCGCCGAGGAAGAACAACTCGCCGTTGCCGATGAAGGCGTAACACATGTCATCCTTGGCGATGTACATTACTTCCTCGCCGTCCGGCCCCTTCTTCGTCTCGAGTTTGACCTTGCCCCTGCTGGTCGCGGCGATGAAATCCAGGATGCGTTTGGGATCGGCGGCCCCGCTGGCCCGAAGGAAGACGTGTTCGGCACTCCCCTTGTCGTCGATCTTGAAGCCGGCGGCGACGCGGTCGATGCGGACGTTGCCGATCGCCTCAATGACGTCGAACGCCATGTCGCGTTCCCTGGCAGGGATATTTTTCGCGATCAGCTTGCGGACCTGATCGAGGACCTTTCCGGAAGTCTTGCTTCCGGCGCGCAGTTCGTAGCCGCCAGCCATGTTCAGGTCAGCGGGGAACCATTTCAGCGCATCGCCGCGCAGGCTCTTGTCCGGCATTGTGGCCAATGGCGGAATGGGTTTTCCATCCAGGTGAGCGAGCGCCTGACGAGCGTGGCCCCTGGCGAAGCCGTGCGGGTCCTGTCCCTTCTTGCCCGCGGCGATCTGTTCGAGAAGAGCGCGAGCGCCGTCGGCTTTCTTCGTCTGGGCGGGGTTGTCGCCGAGCCAGCGAATGGCGAGTAACTGCTGGACCTGCGTCTTGCCGTCCTTGGGGTCTTTGCCCGCCAACTCGACCATCTTGTCGGCCTCAACGTCGATCTTGCGCGCCTTGAAGTAGTCCTCGGGCTGGATTAGCGACACGAGATCATTAGCGGGAAGGCCGGCACTGCTGGCCAGGAGGAGAAGGATTTCCATCAAACCGAGGCCGACGAACTCCATGAGCGCGCTCCCTTGATGCTCAACCGGATCACAGCGACACCTTGAGATTGTATGCGGCAGCGACTTGAGAACATCGCCCTTCAACGCGCCATCTCATGTTTCGACAGCGTGAAACTTCGCACCGACAGGCCCGTGTCGCTTGCTGCCGTCACGGAGTGCAGCGCCGGCAGGTCCCACGAACCGACACGCTGCCAGCGATCCTGAAACGTCTCGGTCCGGAGCAAGCGCCCCGTCCCGGCTTCCCAGTATTGCACGACGTAGCCGCGCGGCAGGAAATGCCCCTCCTGGTTCTTGTCGTTCTCCAGCGTCGTGATCGTCATGTTCTCCTTGCCGACGTGACGGTTGACAGCCGTGATCTGCCGCTCCTTGATGCGATAGCTCGACGCGAACTTGCCGCCGTCGAAGATCAGCAACCGGCCCAGGGGATGATCGTTGCGCGATTCGCCGAAGCGGAGCACCGGCTTCGGACGCTCCTTCGCGCTGGGCCGGCTCAGGCGATGCAGCACAATCGAGCCGAGCTGGTCCTGCACGAACGTCGCCACCGATTCCTCACGGCTGGATTGCTCGTCGGTGAAGCTGACTTCTCCCTTCGCGTCGATGGTCACGCTGCCCGCGAAACGCCGGCCATCAAGGTTGCCGGTGATGCGCGCGGTGAAGCCGGGAAAGTTCTCCCAGCGCGAGCGAGCCGCCAGCGCGCCTTCAAAGAGGGCGACGGCGTCCGCGTCGGCGTCCTTGCGTTCGAGCGGCCAGTTGAAGGCGAGTGTGGCGAAATCGCGAATTTCCTCATACTTCTTACCGCCTGACTCGCCTGACTCCTTGCGCGTGTCGCGCGTGTAGACGGAATACATCCCCATCGCGGCCGGCTTCCACAGCACCTTGCCCTCGTCGTCAGCCGTCAAGCGCGTGTTCACCAGGGCTGCATCGACGGTGACGAACTCGGCCTTCGGCACAGGCTTGCCGTCCATCAGCACCATCAGTCGAACGCCGTCGGTTTCACAGGTCGCGACGATCTCCAGCGGCAGTTTGCCGTATGGCTTGAGGCGGTTCAACTCGTCGGGTTTACCGCTCATCGCCTTCGGGAAATAGCGCAGCAGGAACGGCGTCTGCTTGGCGCGTGCCAGGACGCCGTAACGACATTCACCGACAACGACGGCGCTTCCTGTCTCGGGCAGCCAGGCGCGCAGTCGATCGGGTGCCTTGTGGACCTTGATCGCCTCGAACGTGCCGGGCGTCTTCTGCATCCAGAGTTGCGTCGAGGCGATTTTCTCGACGAAGCGTGAATCGCCTGCCTCGGCCAGTTCGCTGAAATAGACCTCGGCGGCCCGGCCTCCCTCGGCGTGCGGCAGAATGCGAACGAACAGGAAATGCGCTTGCGCCGAGTGCTGTGTCAGCGACCAGGCGAGTCCAGCCAAAATCATGAGACGGTGTAGTTTCATTGCAGTCATCTCCTGGGGCATGTTCATTTCAGTGAAGACCAAGCCGAGCGGCAAGCGCGGGATTGTGCATCATTGAACGCGTCGGCAGACGACCGAGTCCACGGTTAGCCGCGACGCGAGTCTTCGAGCGGAGCGCGTCGAGCGTTATCGCGCCACGCGCTCCGCTCGAAGACTAGCGTCGCGGCCAACCAACCATGCACGACAGAAGTGCGGCGATTTTGTCCTGCTCGACAACCACCGCGGCTGGCTCGTCGAGTTCCGGCAGCGCATCGAGGAAATGCGGGCGCGACTGCGGTTGCGGCTGCATCCGGACACGACGCCGTCGTCGCTTCGCTCGGGAGGGGGAAAGAGAAGAAAGAAAAAAGGGTAAAAGGCACAAAGGGTAGAGGGTTAGAAGTCCAGGAGGCAACAGACACGGAAGCCGTTGTGGCCGTAGCGGATGATGGTAGTCGGGTTGATAGAGGAGGCGGACCAACTCGGCGCGCGGGTCGTCCTGGTCTTCGAGCCAGTCGGCCAGCACCAGCCAGGTCGTCGCCGCGACCCGCGGGTCCTCAATCATCGCTTGCAGAAATACTTCGAGCGTCATCGCGACACGCTGTCAACGAGTTGTCCTTGTTCAGTCGCCTTCTCGTGCGACGGTATCAGAGGGTGGAGTCTGGGAAACGGTTCGGGGACGGTCCGGGCGCGGCGGAGCGGGCGTCCCAGGAGGACAGTTCTCGACAACCACGTCAACGACGGCTAGAGGGTGGTCCGTCAAGAGAAGGGCGCAGGACGGAGGCGGCTCCGGGAGCGGAATTGTCGGGTTCATGATTCATTCTCCTCGTTGGCGGGATGAAGCCGCAGGGGGGTATCACCGACGCAGTCATCTCCGCAATACACTTCGACCAGGTACAAACCAGGCTCCGAGAAGACACAGTCGGTCAAGCGAAGGATCGCCCGATGAGCGACCAGGCGATCCGCAAAGTGAAACACAGCCGGGTGGGTCCGGACAATCGTGTGCGTGTCGGCATCATCATCGTCGGGAACATGGACGACGTGGATGGAAACCGGCACCTCGCCAAGTCCATCCGTCAGCTGCACGACGACACACATGACATCGTGAGTGTGGGGATAGTTCAGAGGGCGTATCGCATCAAAGACCCAACCGAGGTGTACATTGCCGCCGCCCGCATCACCCACGTAAGCGCAGAGAAATACTGCTCGGGCGGTTGGGGTGGTGAAATCGACCACATGCATCTCCTTCGACTAATCGTGAGGATAGCACAAGAGGGTGGCGGAGGACAAGAAGGAGCCTCGTCGAGCTGGAATGTCCCGCTGGGGATCAGCATCAGCTTCATGCCGATCGAGTTGACCAGCGCCGGCGCTACCGGCCCCACCCCGGAAGCCAGTAACTGGCGAACGCGCTCGTCGCGCTCGTGGGCCGGCAAGCCGTGATGGTAGTCGGGTTGATGGAGCAGGCGGACCAGCTCGGCGCGCGGGTCGTCCTGGTCTTCGAGCCAGTCGGCCAGCACGGCCCAGGTCGTTGGCGCGCTGCACGGATCCTCGATCATCGCTTGCAGAAAGGCGTCAAGGGTCATGACTCACAGTATATGCGCCCAGGAGGGATGGCGCGCTTCGCTCCGAAGACTCTGCGTCGCGGCTCACCGTGGACTCATTTCAACTCCTTCACCTTCGCGCTTGCCGGGTCAAAACGCAGAACGTGAACGTGACTGTATTGCCCTACCGCCCAGACCAGCTTGCGCGTCGGGTCGAACATCAACCCCATCGAGTTGTTGAATCCCCCCTTGCCCACAGGATCGATGCCGCCGAGGTCGATGCCCACCCAGGCATTCTTCGCACAGTCATACGCCAGCCAGAGAAAGCGCTCATCCTCGCGCACTCGTCCACCGATCAGAACGAGATCAGCGCCGGCAACGTAAATCGTCTCGCGCGACGGCACCATCGCCTTGTTCTTTCCGGTCGGCGCCAGCCAGCGCGCCTGTCCCGTCTTGAAATCGTACTCGGCCACATCGCCCTTGTTCGGGCCATGATCGCTGAAGAACAGGAGCCGATCGCGTTTGACGTCGTGGGCCAGGCCGTGACGATCGGGACTCTTCGTCGGCAGCGTTCCCTTGAGCGGCAGCGCTTTCCAGGTGCGCGTCGCCGAATCGAGACGCCACAGGCCATCGCCGCCTCCGCGCTTGTCGGCCCAGACGACGGCCCCCTCCGGCGTGGCGCAGACCGTGACGACGTACATGTTCGGCTGCCACGGATTGCGCTGGGTGAATCGGGACCACTTCCCCTTGAGCGGATCGAAGGCGTAGGTGTACTCGTGGGCCGCGAAGATCAGTGATTTCAGATGCGGATCGTAGCCGGTCGATTTATAGGTGTGGCCGGTCATCCACGGATTGCCCTTGAAGCTCCACTCGCCGCCGACCTGATCGTTACTGTAGACGTACTCGATCGGATATTCCGGGGCGAAGGGGATGCTGTAGCGATCCGTCAGAACGTCGTAGGCCTGCGGGGCCGTGCCGCTATAGGCGGAATGGCCGCCGGAGAAGCGGAGGATCATGTCGAGATCCGGCGCGAAGACGGCCGAACCCCAGTCCATGTTCATTCGCGGCGTCTTCGGCGTTGGCCGCTTCACCCACTCGTTCGCCGGCAGCGCCTTCAGATCGGCCCCCACCTTCAAGATATCGCCCCGTGGCACATCGCGCTGATACCAGGCCGGATCGTGCGAATCGGTTCGCCGGACGACCGTGCCGGGCGCGACGCCGTGTTTCGCCGTGGCCTCCGCATCGACCTTCGCGACGTCGAACTTGCACATCCAGGTTGCGCGATCGGCGGCGAGCAAGACGACCGTATCGTCGTCATCGACAGCGGCGCTCAGGAAGAAGTTGGATGGCCCATCGGGCGCCTTGCCGCGCTCGAAGCGCTCGACCAGTTGCCATTCGCTCGTCATCGTGTCGAACGTCCACGCCTCGAACGGCAGCGGTTTGTAGAGAGACGCGACATAGTCGGTCGTGGACGTGTAGCCGTAGCCGCCAAGGAGCAGCACCTTCTTCGCCTTCGGCAGCCAGAGCAGAGCATGGCCCGCGCGCGGAGCGGGGGAGTGTTTCGGTTTGCGTTCCTCCCAGGTGCGCTTGACGACGTCGAACACCCAGGTATCCGCGACAAGCCGATCGAGTTGATCGCCGCCGAAGAGGACAACCTTCTTGTTGACGGGATCATAAACGAGACGCGAGTTGGCCCGCTGTGGCGGCTGCACGTCGAGGGCGAGTTGCTTCCAAACGTTGTCCGCCGGCGAATAGGTCCAGGTGCCGGGATCGCCGCGTTCGCTCTGAATGTTGCCGCCGCCGAACAGGACGAACTCCTTGTTGTGGCGGTCGTAGCACATCGAACTCCAGAGCAGGTTGCCGCCCAGCGCCGACTGCGGATCGGTCTTCGGAGCGAGATCGGTCCACTGCCGGGCTGCCGGATCGTAGCGGAACGTCTTGCCCTTGGCGTAGAAGGTGAAGCACTTCGTATCCGGATCGTAGTCGTACTTCTGGCCGAGCGAGAAGGTGCCGTAGACGGTCCAGTTGGGCCGAACGTTGCCCTCGACGTCGCGGAATTCCCAGAGTTCGCCTTTCCACGCTTGCGCCTTGCACGGGCCTGTCAGAGGCCCCCAGTCTTTGCCGGCGGGGTAGCTATTCTCCCATTCGTGCGTTTTGGGATTGAGCGTGAGGACGTCATAGGGACGCGGCTTCTTGTACTCGCCCCAGGAGGTTCGCCCACCGAGGACGATGAATCGTTTCAACTCCGTCGAGTAGCCGAGCGGCACGTCCCAGCGCTGTCCGCCGAGCGTGGCCTTGTCGAGTTTGGTCCAGGTGTTGGCGCGAACATCCGCCGCGAACACCACGAGCAAGCAGAGTACGACCTGTCTCATGCGCTTCCCCCCTTTTCGCGGCCCATCGTAACCCTGCTGCCGGTGTGAGCCAAGCAAACTCTGCGAGAACTGATGCGCAGGGTGCATTTTTTTCATTGAGGAGATACGCTGGTTTGCAGGGGTCAAGCCCTGGATTCAATCGTGGAGTGATGCCATGTCTGCTTCCCGACAACAAGATGTCGCAGCTCCCGCCGAACCCTCGAACGAGAGGCCGGCTGGACAGGACGACAAGATCGAGGTTTTCGTCAATGGAGCCGCCATTGAGGTGACGCCTGCTGCTTGTCGTTGGCTGCGTTCGTCACTTCCGCCGCCGCGATAATCTGCGCCGCTCCATCCACCACCGCCTGCGCGTTGAATGAATAATCGAAGCCCTTGTTGCTTTGCTTCATAATCTTCGCTTCGGGATCCGTGAAGTTCGTTTGCGCCTTGTCTTCGGGGGTGAAGTTAACGGGAGCCGGCTCTTTGCCCCGGCGTTGGCGGCCTTCCGCCTCTCGCTGCGATTGCTCCTCGTCACGGCGGCGTTGTTCTTCCTCCGCCTTGAGACGTGCTTCCGCTTCCAGGCGTGCTTTCGCCTCCTGAATCTTCGCCAACTGGTCTTCACGCCGCTTCAGTTCCTCGGGCAGTTCGTCGCCGCGACGGCTTCCCAACGCGGCGTCCTGCTCGGCGTCGATCTGCTCCGCTTGACTCAGCAGTTGTTCGATTTCCCCTTGGAGCCGCTCGATTTCCTTGTTCATGTAGCCGTAGCTCATCGCCTTGTGCCGCGAGGCGTTCGCTGCCATCTTTGTCCCGTCCGTAGACAGATTCCCGAGTTGGACCATTCCCATTTCGCCAGCCAAACGCAGCACTTTGAGGAACAGAGGGCGAAAGGCTGCCCGATGGACCTTGCGGAAATCGCTGATGGTGCGGAAATCAGGCGGCTGATCCCCAACGATGGCTCGAAAAGCCAGGTTGCGTTCGCAAGCGGCGGCGATCTTGCGACTGGAGCAGACGCCGACGGCATACGAGTAGACCAGGAGGGTCGGCATCATCGTGACGTCGTAAGGCGGCTGTCCGCGCAGGTTGCGGGCGTAAGGTTCGTGAAAGGGCGACAGGTCCAACTGGGGCATGACGTCGAGCAGGAAGAAGACCAGGTCGTCTTGGGGCAGCGCGTCTTGAGGCGAAACAGCCATCGGGGTGGTCAGCTGAGCGTCCCAGGCGCGGTAAGTCTTGCGTTGATCCATGACCAGGCACCTGCATTTCGCATCAAGACGGTGGAAAGCCGCGAAAGGACTGTTGTCAGAGAATCAGCCCAGCCTGGACAGAGTGAGCGTTCAGGGACATACTGGGGATGGGATACTCAAACACGCTCTTTCACTTCGGGTCGCTGGTCCGGCGCAACTGGACGGCGGCGTCGGCCCACAGTTTTTGCCACGCCGCAAGCTGGGTTTCGGGCAGGGCAGCCAGAGCCTTCGGCTCGCGCACCGGGGCCAGGTCTACGTTCTCGAACCAGGCAGGCAAGGTCACTTTTGCGAGTTGCCGGCCCGCAGGTTCCCCCTTGTCCAGGAGTTTGGTCCAGTCGGCCAGGTCCGCGCGCAGCCAGTCGAGCGCTTGCTGCCGCCAGCGCGTCCGCTCCTTTGCGTCCAGGTTGGCGGGGCTTTGACACGCATTGGGGAAAAACGGTAATTTGGCGAAGAGAGGCAGCTACCTATCTTCGCCAACTTGCCATTGTCGGCTAATGCGTGTCAAAGCCGGGTTCTCGCCCTTCTTCGCGAGCAGCTCGCGCATGACCTCCACCGCTTCTGCAGCCCGGCCCGCGCTGGACAGGGCGCCGCTCAAGGCAACCCCATTTCCGGCCGCAGGGTGCGGGCAGCGTGGTAGTACTCGACGGCCTCCGTCAGCCGGGGCGGTTGCGAATTCTCCATCCGTTGGCCGAGGACAAACAGCAACGACTCATCCCTGGGGTGAGTCGCTAGCGCGCCGCGGAGCAGGTCATCCGCCAGCGCGTTGTCGCCGACCTCACTGAGCAAGCGGGCGAGCGTAATGACCGCCAGCCCCCGCTCCGCGGCCGGGATCACCCGGGTCGCCAGCTCCCGGAGCCGTCGCTGATACTCGGCCGGTTCCGTGATGAGACAGTCGGACCACGGCATCACGGCGGACCGCAGCAAATCGGCGACGACCGCTTGCTGATACAACCCGCTTTCACGGAGGCGGCGCACCTCCCGTCTGGTGGCGTTCAGGTCAAGCAGCTCGGCAGCGCTCAGCAGAGGCCGCCAGTCCGCCTCAGGCCGACCCCGACGATTGCGACGAGCCAGCACCCACTCGTCGAGGATGCTGATGACCTCCTGCACAAAGGGAGGAGGCTGGTCCTTCAGGCGAGCGACGATGTCCTCGACCGTGGTGTTCGGCCGGACCTCCAGGCCCCAGCGACGGAACGCTCGTTCCACTTGCTCATCCCAGCTCAGCGGAGGGACCGCCTTCATTCGGCCGCCTTCCGCCCTGTACTCGACCGTCAAACCCATGGTCGGCAAATCGAGGACGGCGGTCAGCAGATCCCGGTTCTGCCGCGCCCGCTCCAGCTTCGACGCGGCCTCCTTCTGCAACAGGTCGGCCAGTGTCTGAACGTCGCTGCTGGCCTCGCCGCTGTGCGCGACCTCGACGGCCTTGTCGGCCTCGGCCCGCGCCCGGGTCAGCCCGGCCACGTCGTTGTTCTGCCAGGACTCGTCAAGCAGTGTCCTGGCCACGGTGATCGCCGCGTTGACCTTCGCGTGCGTCTGCTCACGCCGGGCCAGCGAACTGGCCTGCTGCCGCTGGAGCCACCAGGCACCGCCACCCACACCGACCACCAGCAGGAGGGTCGTCAGCGCAAGCCCCACGGTGAGATGCCTGGCGCGCCTCTCGGCCGACGCTCTGGCCCCCGCTTCCTCGGCCCGCGCCTCGGCACCGGCCCTCTCGCGCTCGGCGTCGAGGGCGCGCTTCTCGACATTGGCCCGATACAACTCCACCGCGCTCGCCACCTCCCCAGCGTCGCGTGGCCGATTCACCGGCTCCGCCGCCAGGCAGCGCTTCGCCAGTGTGACCAGCTCCAGGTCCGCTCCGCAGCCGTCCAGCCGGACGAAGGCCTCGGCCAGGTCCGCTCGTCTCGCCAGGCGCAGCACCGAGTGCCCGTCCGGGCCGAGGTAAGGCGGGTGTCCGGTCAGCACCTCGCACAGGATCGCCCCCAGGCTGAAGACGTCGCAGCGCTCGTCGAGGCGGTCAAGTTCCCCCAGGGCCTGTTCGGGAGGCATGTAGGCTGGCGTCCCCATGATATCGCCGTCCTGCGTTCTGGCCCCCAAGCGGTCAGGATCAGAGAGTTTGACGATACTGGAGACCGCGGGGCGGTCGGGGTGCGTTTGTGCCTCGGAGTTTTCCTCGGCTTGCCGCAGCACCTTGGCGAGTCCCCAGTCCATGACCTGCACCTCGCCGAAGGCGCCCACCATGACGTTGGAAGGCTTCAGGTCGCGGTGGATCACGCGGCGGCTGTGCGCGTAGGCGACGGCCTGGCATACCTGCTCGAAGACCTTCAGGAGGTGCGGTCGCTGTCGGACGGGATCGGTTTGATGCTGAAGCAGGCTCGCCAGCGTCTGGCCCTTGACGAGCTTCATGGTGAAGTAGGGCCGGCCATTCCCCTCGCGGCCGAGTTCGTAGACGGGGACCAGGCTGCCCCGCGAGACCCGCGAGAACGGCCAGACGACGCCCGCCGTCATCATCAATGCGATGGGCCTTCGTGCGGAAGAGTCGCCGGCCCGTGCCCAGAAGGTCGCCTGGCAGCGGGACGAGGCCGCCAGCAACGGGCGACGCATCGTGTGGACTTGGCTGCCGCTGCACACCTGGGGTGAGGCATAGGTCTGGGACCGCATCCGCCAGGCCGGCACCCGCCGCCATGCGGCCTACGACCGCGTCAGCCGCCTGTCCTGCATGTTTTGCATCTTCTCGCCCCGCGACGCCCTGGCCATCGCCGGCCAGGAGAACCCTGGCTTGCTGGCGGAGTACGTCGCGGTCGAGAAGGCCATCGGCCACAAGTTCCGCGTCAACTTGTCACTGGTTGAGGTCCAGCGGGATGTGCAGGACGGCCGCGTCCCTCAGCGGTGCAGCGGTAGCTGGTGCATGTAACCCACGTCATCGCCCGCCGGGGCCGCACAACGAGCCAACGATGTGCCACATGGACAGACGACAGATCGACGAGATCGTGAGGGCGGTGCAGGCCAAGGCCGACGCCGACGACATGGCGGGCGTCGCAGAGGAGCTGGCCGGCGTGAAGCCGCCGGCCCAGGCCGCGAGGGCGGCAATGCTGCTGCGACTGGAGCCGGCGGCCAGGCTTTCCCTTCTGGAGAAGCTGGGGGCCGTGATCGCCGCCAAGGCCCAGCCCAGGGCCAGGGTCAAGTACTTCCTCACCATCACCAGCAAGGACAGCACCGAGCGGCCCGCCAAGCGGGTCTTCAAGGACCCGGCCAAGCTGGTCGCCGAGGCCCGCGAACTGATGGGCGACACGACCGCCTACGACATCGAGGACGAGTCGCACGGCGAGGAGGGCGACCCCGAAGCGAAGGCGGTCGATCTGCTGTTCCAGCAGCCCGGGGCTTCGGTCGGCGACGGCCCCGTCGAGGACCCGGTCGAGGTCGTGCGGCGGCTGGGCTACGGCGACGTGCTGAAGGTCGAGGCCGACGACGGCAACACCTGGGAGGTCGAGTCCCAGACCATGTTCGGCTGACCGGCCACGCCGTCCCCGGCGGAGCCGGGGGGGGGGGGGGGGCCACCCCCCCCCCCCCGGGCCCGTCGCGTGGGGAGCAGTCGAGCCCG
>JBBSDR010000074.1:0-11670 GCA_038240465.1 Gemmatales bacterium | reverse complement strand
GTCCTCGCGCGGCCAGTAGGTGCCGCCGAAGACCGGCTTGCCCTCGGCCGTCAGGAACATCGACAGCGGCCAGCCGCCGCTGGCGCCGATGGCGTTCAAGGCGGTCATGTAAATCTGGTCGATGTCCGGCCGTTCCTCGCGATCGACCTTGATGCACACGAACAACTCGTTGAGCAGCTTCGCCACGGCCTGATCGGCGAAGGACTCGCGCTCCATGACGTGGCACCAGTGGCAGGAACTGTAACCGATCGACAGGAAGACGAGCTTGCCCTCCTTCTTCGCCTTGGCGAACGCTTCCTCGCCCCAGGGAAACCAATCGACGGGATTGTGTGCGTGCTGGAGAAGATAGGGACTGGTCTCGCGCGCCAGGCGATTCGCCTTGTGCTTTGGTGGGTCCTTCACGGGCGGTTTGTCGGCCGCCACGCTCAGCAGGCTCACGACGGCGACAGTCAGGGCAACGGTGCGGCAGGCTCGCATGGAGGTGGCTCTTGGTGGGAGGAATGATTGCGGCCGCTTGCGGCTTTGCATGGATCCTTGCAAAGCCGCAAGCGGCGAAGACAGATCGCTCAGGGGATCGATTTCTTGACGGTGGCAGGGAGCAGGCAGCTATCCTTGTCGCACGCCTGAATCTTGACGCTGTATTCCAACGGCCCTGTGTCTCCCTTGACGCGCTTGACCTGGGCCTTGATTACCATCTTGCCTTCATAGATGCTGTAATCGCCCACCGTGTCCTTTTTCAACTTGCCCGGCGGATAGGTGATCTTCGCGTCCTCGACCTTGCTGAGGACCTTGACGGTCGTCTGGATCGGTGCGAGCATGTCGTTGCCGACCGGGTTGGCGTAAATGTACCAGGGCTTGTCGATATCGAGCGTGATGGTCACGGTCTGGTTGCCGGCGTCGTCGGGCTTGTCGGCCGTGGCGCTGATCTTGACGACCGTCTCGGTCTTCGGCGCCTCCGCGGCGGACAGGTTGACGCACACAAGGAGGGCCAGGGCGGCCTGAAACTTCATGTCAAATCTCCTCGAATCGAGTGAGGGCGGGTGGGCAGGGCCATCAAGTTCATGATATCCATGAAAGCAGACGCTGACGCAAGAGGTTTTATTTCTCCGGCGGCGTGTCGCCCGGTATAATCCGCTGAATCAGAAGCTCATCCTGTGGGGGACATCATGACGAGTACCATGCATCTGGCGTTGTTGACCTTGTGTCTGATATCGGCCGGCGGACGGGCCGATGAAAAGACTGATCCTCTGGAAGCCCGGAAAAAGGCGGCCCGGGAGAACTGGGACCGCGTCGAGGCCGGGCCAGTCGCCATGGAGACGACGGACCACTTCCTCATCGTCGCTCCCAAGCCGATGGCCGACAAGCTCAAGGAGCACGGCGAACTCTTCGAGAAGCAGTACGATCTCGTCTTCAAGACGATTCACCAGCCCAAGGACAAACCGTTCAAGGGTCATCTGACCGTCTACCTGCTGCCGCAGGCGGACCTTCTCGACACCTTCATTCGCCGGGTCGAGAAACGCCGGCCGCTGGCACAACAGAAGGGAAGTTTCGCCGCCGACGACGAGAAACTGCACGTCTCCGCGGTGCCGCGCGAAAAACCCGACCCGCCCATCGAGGTGCAGGCCGGCCAGCAGATTGCCTCGCTGATGCTTCAGCGCAAGGCCGGCCTCAGCACCAATCTCCCCTACTGGCTGGTCAACGGCTTCGGCCGGGCGACTTACTTTCGCAACTCGCCGAACCAGACGGCTGTCCGGGCGGATCGTCAGGCGGCCACACGGCTGATCAACACCAAGAAGCGGACCGCCCAGGACGTCTGGAATGCGGTGCTGGACGGCGAGGAATCAGACATTCTCAATCCCGCTCTCGCGGACTTTTTCGCTTACGGTCCGGGCCGGATGAAGTTCCTGTAGCTGATCGAGGGCTTCAAGCCCGGCGAGAACGAGGACAAAAAGACGATGGAGCAGGCGCTTCTAGCGGCGGAGTTGAAGGTCGATATCATCAGCAAGCGCTTCCGCGAGTGGGTCGTGCGTCCGAATTGACCCGTTGCCGCGTGCGGCTTTGCAGGGGTATGCAAAGCCGCAAGCGGCGGATCAGGAAGCGATCTCCCCCAGGGCATCCGCGAGCCGATCGATGTCCGCCTCGGTGCTGAACGGTCCCGGGCTGACGCGCACCGTCCCGTCAGGGAACGTCCCGAGCGCACGATGGATGTACGGAGCGCAGTGCAGTCCCGGCCGCACGGCGATGTCGAACGCTTGATCGAGGATGCCGCCCAGTTCGGGCGCCGCCAGCATCTCACAGCGAAAGCTCAGTGTGCCGACGCGACGGCTGGCGTCTCGATGGCCGAACACCTCGAAACCCGGCAACTCATCCAGCCGCTGCCACAACCGCTCCATTAGGGCGGCCTCGTGTTCGCGAATCCGCTCGATGCCATTTTCGACGACGTACTCGATGCCCGCCGCCAGCCCCGCGACGCCAAGGACATTTGGCGTGCCGCCCTCGAGGAAGTAGGGCAAGTCGCGCGGCTGGGTCTCGCTCGAAGAGTCGCCGCCGGTGCCGCCCTCGCGCCAGGCGGCGACACGGGCGCGCGGTCCGACGTAGAGCGCGCCGGTGCCGGTCGGCCCGAGCAGCGACTTGTGTCCCGGAAACGCGAGCAGATCGATGCCGTCTTCCTGAACGTTGATGGGGACGGCCCCCGCTGTCTGCGCGGCATCGACGAGAAAGAGGATGTCGTACTCGCGGGCGATGCGGCCCACTTCGCGGATGGGTTGAATGGTGCCGACGACGTTGCTGGCGTGGGTCAGGGCGATCAGGCGCGTCTTCGGCGTGATGGCGGACTTGACGGAGTCGGCATCAATCGTGCCGCCGGCGTCGGCTGTCAGGCGCGTGAGGCTGATGCGTCCGGCAAGCTCCATGGCGCGGAGGGGCCGGCTGACGCTGTTGTGTTCGAGGTCGGTCGTGATGACGTGATCGCCCTCGTTCAGCACGCCCTTGAAGGCCATGTTGAGGGCGTCGGTGCAGTTGAGCGTGAAGACGAAACGTTCGGGCCCCTTGCCCTGGAACAGTTGATTGAGCAGATGCCGGCAGTCGTCGAGAGCGCGTTCGGCGGCGAGGGCCATCTTGTGGCCGGCCCGGCCCGGATTGGCGAGGTCCTGGCGGGCGAAGCGATCGAGCGCCTGATAGACGGATTCCGGCTTGGGAAAGCTCGTGGCGGCATTGTCGAGGTAGATCATGTCACCTGACCTGAGGGGAGGGAAGCTCTCCTCATCGTAGCACCTCGATTCGCGGGCTCCAAGAGGCGCGTCCCTCACGACGTCTGCGATTTCCCCGGCTGCCAGAGGACGTCCCGCTTGCCGTCGTCATTGAAGACGCGCCCCAGCACGAACAGCAGATCGGACAGCCGATTCAGATAGACGATCACCTGCGGATTGACAGGCTCCAGCCCGGCCAGGGTCACGGCGTCGCGCTCGGCGGCCCGGCAGGCGGTGCGAGCGAGATGACACCACGCCGCCGCCATCGTTCCGCCCGGTAGTACGAAACTCGTCAGCGGAGTGAGCCGGGCGTTGAGCCGATCGATCTCCTTCTCCAGCCGCGCCGCTTGTTCCAGCTTCACGCGCAATCGCTGGCCGGGCTGTTCCGCGGCTCCCGTTGGGACACACAGGTCAGCGCCGACGTCGAACAGATCGTTCTGGATCGAACGCAGCAACTCGGCCTCGCTGCTGCCGGGGTCCTGGGCGAGCAGCAAGCCGAGGACGGCGTTCAACTCATCGACAGTTCCATAAGCGACGACGCGCGGATGGTCCTTGCGGACGCGGGTGCCGTCGCCGAGAGCGGTGTCGCCGGCGTCGCCGGTTTTCGTGTAGATGCGCGAGAGATAGACCATGTGACCCTCTTGGTTAGCCGCGACGCGAGTCTTCGAGCGGAGCGCGTGCCGCGTTTGATCGCCCCACGATCCGGGTAAGGAGCGAATCGCGTCCAGCGTCATCGCGGCACGCGCTCCGCTCCGAGGACTCCGCGTCGCGGCTAACCAAGAGCGTGTGGCGCCACGGTCAACTGCAGCCCGAGGTCGAGCCGCAAGTGTCGCACTTGCTGCACGCCCCGCTGCGGACCAGGGTCAATTGTCCGCACTCCGTGCAGGGGTCGCCCTCATAGCCCTTCATCCGGGCCACCCGGACCTTCTCCTCGACCGTAGCGGCGGGACCGTGCGAGCCGTTCTTGTGGCCGTTGCCGTTCGCCTTGAGCGGCTCCAGATGTTCGCTTCGCGGCGCGGCGAACGGGTTCGGCTTTGGCTTCGGGTCGGTCCGTGCCTCGATCGCCTCCGCCGACTCGGGTTCCGGGGCATCGTCGTCGCGATGCAGGGCAGTGCCGCGCAGGTCCTCCTCCTCGACGTGGGCGAGATCGTGCCGGCCGAGATAGGTGATGGCCAACTCGCGGAAGATGTAGTCGATGATCGACGTCGTCATCTTGATGTGCGGGTTGCCCTGCACCATGCCGTTCGGCTCGAAGCGCGTGAAGATAAAGGCATCGACGTACTCTTCGAGCGGCACGCCATGCTGCAGACCGAGCGAAATCGCGATGGCGAAACAGTTCGTCATACTGCGGAAGGCCGCTCCCTCCTTGTGCATGTCGAGGAAGATCTCGCCGAGGGTGCCGTCCTCGTATTCGCCGGTCCGCAGATAGATCTTGTGATTGCCGACGCGCGACTTCTGAGTGTAGCCGGCCCGGCGATCCGGCAGCCGCCGGCGATTGGCGATGTAGCGGTAGACGATCTTCTCTGCGATCTTGACCGCCGCCGGCTTCGCCTCCTCCTTCGCCTCGACATCATCATCCGGGACGTCGGAAACGCTGTTGAGCGGCTGGCTCAGTTTCGAGCCGTCGCGGTACAGCGCGTTGGCCTTCAGGCACAGTTGCCAGCTTAGCTGATAGGCCCGCTTGACGTCCTCGACCGTGGCCTCGTAGGGCATATTAATGGTCTTGCTAATCGCCCCACTGATGAACGGCTGCGCGGCCGCCATCATGCGAATGTGCGCCTCGGCAGACAGGTAGCGCTGGCCGAACTTGCCGCACTTGTTGGCGCAGTCGAAGATCGGATAGTGTTCCGACTTGAGATGTGGCGAACCCTCGATGGTCATCGTGCCACAGACGAAGCGATTCGCGTCGGCGATCTGCTCGGCCGTGAACTTCAGCGCCCGGAGCAGGTCGAAGCCGGGCGCGCTCATCTGCTCGGTGCTTATGCCGAGTTTCGACTTGATGAACTCGTCGCCGACGGTCCAGCGATTGAAGACGAACGGCAGCTCGAACGTGCCGGGCAGCTGCGCCTCGATCCGTTGCAGCACCTCGTCGGTGAAGCCCTTCGCCTTGAGGGTTGTCGCGTTGATGTGCGGACAGCCCTTGAGCGTGCCGGCGCCCCGGCAGTGACGGACGATTTCGTCAATCTGCTTGGCCGAGTAGCCGAGCCGTTGCAGGGCTGGCGGGATGGAGGCGTTGATGATCTTGAAGTAGCCGCCGCCGGCGAGCTTCTTGAACTTGACGAGCGCGAAGTCCGGCTCGACGCCCGTCGTGTCGCAGTCCATGACCAGGCCGATAGTGTTGTGCGACACGAAGCCATTGGCCGTGTAGGTGACATTCGCGGGGACCGACAGATCGTACGTCAGCTGCTCGCCGCCATCTTCGTTGACCTCGACGGCATCGTAGAAGAACGCGAGGGCCTGGGCAATCGTCTCGTCCTTCGTGGCCTCATACACCTCCTGGAGCGAACGGCGCGTCAACTCTTGCCGCCGTTTGAGCGAGGCCACGATGGCGTTGCGGTTGATGCCGCTCTCCTGCACGCGTTCCAGCACCTCGGACGGCAGGTAGACATAATCGTGTCGTCCCGCTTGCTGATCGTCGTTGACGACGATCAGACTGTTCTTGCGTACCCCGATGAAGCCGATCTCGTCGCGGAAGGCCTCGTTGTACGAGTAATTCCGCAGCCGCTGGACGTAGAGCCGGGACTGTCCCCAACCCGAAGTGTCGTATTTCATCGACGTCGGGTAGCCCAGCGTCAGCAGCATCGTCTTGACCTGATGGGCGAACTCGCCGCTGACCGTACTCCAACTGGCCGCGCCGACAGTCACGGTGCCGTCGGCCTCGTAGAGGCCACGCAGGAAGGCGCTGTAAGAATCGCGATCGTTCGTGTACAGAATCGCGTTGGGGATCCGTGGCAGATAGCCCTTGCCGGTGTGTTCCGGCGACGGGGCCAACTTGGTGAAACCGCACGCCTCCCACCACAGCGTGAGGCCGACCGAGTGGATGCCGACCTCGACATAGCCCTGCTTCTCTTCGACGTAGGTATCGAGGTTGAACAGGTCCCGCACCAGCCGCTGAAGATGGACGACAACGTCCGGATCTTCCTTCGAGACGCAGAAGCGAAGACCTCTGGCGTGGAATGAGCCATCGCCCATGAAGTAGCCGACCAGTTCGGCGAGTTGCGGCGTCATGAAGCGCGGGACCCGCGTACGATAGTCGCCGGTCCAGTACAGTTCGCCCAGAGGCGGCAGTTGCACTTGCCGAGACTCGCCGAGCAGTCCCTGCATCGACAGCGGAATGACGTCTCCCTGGGCCACGTCGGCAAAGCGCTTCCACACCCACTGACCCGTCTTGCCATCGACGACCTTGATGCGATGCTGGAGAGTACCCTGGATCTCGTAGCCGGCGGCCGTGCGAATCTTCCGCGTCGGCGCGGCGCCATTGATGAAGAACTTTGTCGCCTCTTGCGGGCCGTCGGGGGTGATGACCCGGAAACCAGCGTCCTGCCAGGTTGTGCCGCCAGGATCGCCGAGCGAATGCAGCGGAACCAGGCCGCGATCAGTCGCGACAAGGCTGTCGCCGACAAGGCAGCCGGTCGGTGCGACAACGGTCACCTGCGCGTTGCGGTAGCCGTGGAGCATGCCCAGTTCGAGCATGCGGTCGCACTCTTGCCTGGCCGCTTTCAGCAGATAGTCAGGGCAGAGCTTGTCGTCGATGCCGACGGGGGTGATGGCCAGTTGTTCGTACTCGTTCCGGGGAGCGTTGTAGGCGGCCCGGCGATGGTTGCGGATGACGCGCAGCATCGGCTCGCGGTTGGCCTCGTAGCGCGGGAACGGTCCCTGTTCGCTCGCTATCTCCGCCGAGGCGGCATAGGAGGAAGCGTGCATCAGGGACGTGATCGCTCCACACCAGGCCCGGCCCACATCCGAGTCGTAGGGAATGCCCTGCACCATCAGCAGCGATCCCATGTTGGCGTAGCCCAGGCCGAGGGTGCGATAGTCGTAGGACTTCTGGGCGACCGGGATGCTCGGGAACTGCGCCATGTAGACGCTGATTTCGAGGATCAGCGTCCAGATGCGGCAGGCATGGCGGAACGACTCGACGTTGAACGTGGCTGTCTTCTCGTCGTAAAACCTTAGCAGGTTTAGAGATGCGAGATTACAAGCTGTGTCATCAATGAAAAGATATTCAGAGCACGGGTTAGATGCGTTGATACGATCGTCGTTGGGGCAGGTGTGCCACTCGTTGATCGTCGTGTCGAATTGCAGGCCCGGATCGGCGCAGGACCAGGCGGCGAAGCTGATCTGCTCCCAGAGGTCGCGCGCCCGGATGGCCCGCTTCGGCTTCGGCGCCCGGCCCTCCTTCTTCGCCTTCTCCTTCTCGGTCCGCCAGTAAACGTTCCAGTTGCCGTCCTCCTCGACGGCCTGCATGAAACTGTTCGGGATGCGGACGGAGTTGTTGCTGTTCTGGCCGGAGACGGTGTAGTAGGCCTTCGAGTTCCAGTCGGTGTCGTACTCCTCGACCTCGATGGACGTGAAGCCCTGCTTCGCCAGGTGGATGACGCGCTCGCTGTAGTTGGCCGGGATGAGGGCCTTTTTCGCCTCGACGAGCGCCTTGCGGAGATCGGTGTTCTTGACGCGGTCGCACTTCTCCTCGGCCTTGGGCCAGCCCTGACACGCCTTCATGATGGCGTTCATGTGCCGGTTCAGATTGCGCGAACCGGACACGAGAGCGGCGACTTTCTGCTCCTCGACCACCTTCCAGTTGATGAACTCCTCAATGTCGGGATGGTCCAGATCGAGAACGACCATCTTGGCCGCTCTTCTTGTAGTGCCGCCTGACTTGATCGCTCCGGCGGCCCGGTCGCCGATCTTGAGGAAGCTCATCAAACCGCTGGATTTCCCGCCTCCGGACAGCGGTTCGCCCTCGCCGCGCAGCGTGGAGACGTTCGAGCCAGTGCCGCTGCCGTATTTGAAAATGCGCGCCTCGCGGACCCACAGGTCCATGATGCCGCCGTCGTTGACGAGATCGTCCTTGACCGACTGGATAAAACACGCGTGCGGCGCTGGGTGTTCATACGCGGAGGTCGAGCGCACGACTTGCTCGGTCGCCGGATCGACGCGGAAGTGGCCCTGCGCCGGCCCGTCGATGCCATAGGCCCAGAACAGCCCGGTGTTGAACCACTGCGGGCTATTGGGAGCGCACATCTGGCCGGCGAGCATGCAGCAGGTCTCGTCGAAGAACGCTCGCGCATCGCCTTCGGACGAGAAATAGCTGCCCTGCCAGCCCCAGTAGGTCCAGCAGCCAGCGAGACGGCGGAACACCTGCCGGGCGTCGGTTTCCTGACCTACACAGGGATCACCAGCAACCGGGCGCGTGCGCTGTAGCCACTCGGGAACGCCCTCCTCGGCAACACGTTCGCTTGCGGCCGGCAGACCCGCGCGGCGGAAGTACTTCTGCGCCAGGATATCGACCGCGACCTGCGACCAGCCCTCGGGAGCGAGCAGGTCGCGCATCTCGAAGACGACCGTGCCGTCCGGGTTGGCGATGCGCGAGGTGCGCGGAACGAAGGTGAAAGCGGCGAAGGGGTCTTGCCCCTCGAGGGTGTATCGGCGAGTGATGTCCATGAGAACCGTCCTGAGATTGTCGGCTGCGGTCAGATCGAGAAGCCGGCAAGTTGCGCGAACGACTTCTGAACTGTCAGACGAGGGACCGGGCATCGTTCAATTTGCCATGAGAACTCATCCTTTGCACCCTCTCTTGACGCGATTCTCATATTCCGGATCGGGTCACTCGAAGGATACTCCGCACTGCCGTCAAGAAACGCAGAAGCGGAACAGTCTTCGTCACTGATTCGGTTTGAAAATGGCGCTGAACGAGCAGGGAAACGGACTCCTGTTCTCTTTTCGGCCCTGGGTGCTGGGAGTGATGAGTCTAATCGATAAGTGATCCTCTGTCTAGATGCTGATCTGATAATGTGTTCACTTCTGTTGGAAAAGGTGGGGCGGGTAAAGCGAGGGGGCGGAGGAAACAAGTTCCATCCACCCCGAAACTGGCTCACTGCGGCGCTGCGGAACCGAGGACGAAGGGGAGCGTCAGGCCTTTCTGGTCCTGATACTTGCCCTTCTTGTCGCCGTAGCTGATGCGGCAGGCAGCGTCAGCGCGGAAGAAAAGGATCTGAGCGATGCCTTCGCCACTGTAGATCTTGGCAGGCAACGGCGTCGTGTTACTGATCTCGATCGTGACCTTGCCGCGCCACTCCGGCTCTAAAGGTGTTACATTCACAATAATACCGCAACGCGCGTAAGTGCTTTTCCCGACACAGATTGCGATGATGTCGCGCGGGATTTCCAGATACTCGACGGTCTCGGCCAGCGCGAAGGAGTTGGGCGGGATGAGGCAGTAATCGGCCTCGATATCGACGAAGGAGTTGGGGTTGAACTGCTTGGGATCGACGACGGCGGAGTGGACGTTGGTAAAGACCTTGTAGTGTCGGCCCACGCGCACATCGTAGCCGTAGCTGGACACGCCGTAGGAGATCACTCCTGGGCGGGCGGCTTCGGAGGCGAACGGCTCGATGACGATATCGCGTTGAATGTGCCAGTCGGGCAGAACGCTCATGAGAATCTCTCCTTGCGAGGCGCCAGCGGAGACGTCTTTACTCCTTCGACGCCTTGATTATCATCAACCGGCGGTGCGCGTCAACTGACGTCGGCGTGTCCGGAGTAGGAAGGAGGTGGCGATGAGCGTGCTGCTGACATTGTTGCTGGTTGGCGCTGTCCGGGTTGAGTCGAGGTTCGAGCAAGTGTCGCCGGAGCCTCCTCCCGGCAAGTTGATGGCGCGCTGGCCTGGCCAGAAGCGGGCGATTGTGCTGGTCAATGGCTTGCACGTCCATCCGTTCAGCAAGGAGAACGTCGTCAAGCCGGCCTTTCGAGACTGGCAAAAGCGCGACTCGCGGCTGGTGCGGGAACTGGCGGGGGCGGGAGACATTTATGCGTTCGCGTATGCTCAGGATGTCGCGGTGGAAGAGGTGGCTTTGGGCAGCGGTCTTGGTGAGAGTGTGCGCTGGTTGAAGGAGCAGGGCTACGCGGAGATCGTGCTGATCGGCCACAGCGCGGGCGGTCTGGTGGCGCGGGAGTTCGTCGAGGACACTCCTGACTCGGGAGTGACGCGAGTGATCCAGGTTTGTTCGCCCAACGGTGGCTCCTCGTGGGCGAAGATCCCCGCCGTGCGAAAGAATCAGCAGGCGTTCTTGCGGTCGCTGACGAAGGAATGGCGGCGCATGGCGCTGGAATGGCGGAAGGAGCGGCGAATCCCGGAGGACGTGCAGTTTGTGTGTGTGGTGGGTGTGGGAGCGCAGTCGGGAGACGGCATGGTCTCGCGCGAGGCCCAATGGCCGGAGGACCTGCAAAGACAGGGGATTCCCGCCGTGAAACTGGACGTGACCCACGCGACGGCCATGCGCGGCCCCAAGGCCGTGGAGGCGATCGGCAAGCTGGTCGTGCGCGACGTGAAGCGCTGGCAGCGGGAGCAGGTGAGGGCCGCACGGCAGTCTCTCTTCGCGAACTGAGACGGGGCCGTCTGTGTCCGTAGGGTTGACGGTGTTTTTCGCTTGTCCTACGATGAGGACAAGGAACAGCGGACCTGTTGCCGCTCTTCCGCGGAATTCCCGGAGTCCTTGAACGGCAACGGCAGGACGAGAGAGGGCAGATTGGACAGATAGCTCAGCTGGTAGAGCGAAGGACTGAAAATCCTTAGGTCCCCGGTTCGATCCCGGGTCTGTCCACTATAACTCAAGAACTGGTAAGGAGATCGGACGATGGTAATCTTGGGTAAGATTCTTGAGAAAAACCTTGGGTAAATCGGGGCGATGGGAGGTCCGGTCGCCTGTCGAAGCCGACACTCGCAGAGGAGCAGTTGCTGGTTCAGGAGCCAGCGGAAGAACATGAAGATCCACCGTCGCCCAAGCGGCAGCGTGTCTCGGAGGGCCGAAAGACCGGCTCGATGAAGAACATGGCCGCTTGAGAACCAGCAGAGCAAGGACGCTGTTTTCAAAGACAAGCTGGGTGCGGAATCAGGACGCCGCCTGACGGGGACCACCTCGACAGGCGGCGTTTTTCGTTTTCACACAGGGGCGATCATGACCACCGACGCGATCACTATCCAGGGTATGCTGCAAGCGGACGGCGTGACCCTGCAACTGGAGAAGAGGGTCGCCCTACCCCCTGGCCGCGTGACCGTGACGGTCCAGGCCGCGCCCTCCGTGCAGGCTGGGGCTGGGCCGACGATGGTGGAGGTGCTGGACCGCATCCACCGCGACCAGCAGCAGAGGGGGCGGAAGCCGATGACGGAGGAGCAAATGGCCGCTGAGATCGCCGAGCTTCG
>JBBSDR010000073.1:0-11759 GCA_038240465.1 Gemmatales bacterium | reverse complement strand
GGGGCCAGTTGTGTTAGACTGAGCATAAGAAAGCTCCTGGAGCGAAATGTGTTGTGATAAACTCATTTTACCAGGGGCTTTCTGCTTGACAAATCCCTTAACCGGATGCGTATGGGTCATTACTGACCCCGCTCGCCTTGATGGCGTTCGTTCCTGGCAATTCTTTACTCTCACAGGTCGCGGATGAAGTCGGCGCCATAGCTGCGGACGTGCTTGCCGTTGAGGACGTGGACCCGGCGCAAGCGCTCGAGCAGTTGGCCGCTGAAGCGCTTGAGCGGCAGATGAACGAGCTTTCTGCCGTAGTGCTTTGCCAGGCGGCGCCACGACGCCGGCGGCGGTTTTGGACTGACCAGGGCGACGTGCCGTTCCTGGCTGTGGAACAACGCCCCCGCCAGCAGCCGCTCCTCCAACGTGTCGGTGAAGTCGAAGCGTTCGTCCTGCCAGACGTCGGGAATGTGCCGCGGCGGGAAGATGAAGAACGCGCCGCCGTACTCCGCCTGCGCGATGCCCGGCCCGACGAGGTTCTTCATGGGATCGGTACTGTAAAAGGCCAGCGTCGATTCCTCGTTGTGTTCGGCGAACCAGGTCACCCGATGCGTGTAGAGCCGCGGATCGGCCGGCACGTCAAACAGGAACACCACCACCTCGATACTGCCCCGGCTCGGCGGGACCACCTTCACATAGATGTCGCCGGTGTGCCAGTGACGCAGCGTCTCGCGCATGTCGAGTCCGTCCATGACGCTTGTCGTGAACTTCTCCGAGCGGGCCAGGTCGGCGCCGATCAGCGCCTTGGCCTGATCGCGGACATGACGCTGAAAACTCTCGATGCGCTGGTCCTCGGGCGGCCAGGAACACTGGCCAAATGGGTCCCAGCGCTGCAACCAGCGGCGTTTCTCCGTCTCGCGCGGTTGCCGTTTCAACTCGCACGAACGCCAGGTCAACGTCTGACCGGGCAGCCGGCTCACCATCGGCCCGACACCCCAGACCGGGACCTCGCCCTGGTCGATGCCCATCCGCAGGAAGTCTTCGTCTTCGCCTGGCTGATAGGTGTATTCGCGTGCCGTCTCGGCGAGGGCCAGCGCGAAGTCGTCGCCGGCCGTCTGCTTGGCGGCAATCACCAGCGAGTAGAGGTCGGGCGTCAGCCGCCGTTCCATCAGCGACAGGTTGCGGACATAGCGGAAATAGATGCCGAGCAGTTGCGGCGTCAACCGCTGCGCCAGACGCGGCAACTGCTTTTGCAGCCGATCGCGCGTCGCCAGCACCAACTCCTTGACGCCATCAATGGACAGGTTGTCGTCCGGCGTCAACTCGCGCCGCCCTCGTTCGTAGAGGGCCGTCACAAAGGGCAATTCGCCGAGCAGAAACATCAGTGTGCGCCGATCGACGACATGACTTTGCGGCGCCGCCGTCTCGTCCTGTTCCTCGCCGGCCGGCTGGTCGCGGATGTAGGCGTCGCGGATCCAGGGCCAGTCGAGCAGCGAGCAGACAAGGAGGATGTGCTGGTGATGTCGTTCGAGTTCGCGAAGACGGCGCGCCATCCAATGAATGCGTTCGGTGTGCTGGCCCGGTGTGGGAAGTGGGATGGCAGGCAGGATCGTCGCCGCGAAGCTCGCCGGTTTGACTCTTTTCAGGGCGTAAGGATCGGGAAAGTTCGCGGTGTGCGGCTCGAAGAAGGACGTCTCGCGGTCAATGAACACGCGCCGGATGCGCTCACCCAGGGCTGTCCGCAGGGCGGCAATCACGCCCTGGCAAGGATCGATCGGCACATAGCTGAAGCCCGGTTCGTCGGCGAATTCCTCGCTGAATCCGTCGCGCTGGACGACGGCGGCGATGATGGGCAAGCGCTCGATGGCGGACTCGACTTCCTCCTGGAATGACGGCGGCAACGGCACGGCGAGGCAGTCGTAAGGCCGGGACAGCAGTTCCTCGCGGACGCAAATGGCAAAGTCGCCGGAACCATGAATGATGGGCAGGACACGAATCCGGGGACTGATTTGCAGAAACTCGTCAGCGCGAGACGTCATGAGCATTTCTCCCCGGTTAGCCGCGGCGCGAGTCTTCGAGCGGAGCGCGTCCAGCGATAACGCGCCACACGCTCCGCTCCGAAGACTCCGCGTCGCGGCTAACCATCCAGCGCGTCCAGCGTTATCGCGGCACGCGCTCCGCTCCGAGGACTCCGCGTCGCGGCTAACCTCAATCGTATCGACCGCTCGCCTCGATGGGCCAGGTCGCCTCGACCTTGCCGCCGCGAACCGCAACACAGTTGCGATGCAGGTTCATTGTAGCGCAACAGTGCGCCGGAAGCACCTCGACGCGATCGCCGATCGTGATCTCTGGGTCCGGCGAATCGACAATGGTATGCTCCTCGGCCAACTTGGACACGGCGTCCTGCGCTCGGCCCTTGATCTGGGGCGTGCCGAAGTCCTTCGAGATGGCCTTGCTGCCGGCGTCGAGGATGTAGCGGCCTGGACGGCGGCTGACGACCGTCGAGAGGATCGACAGCGAACAGGCGAACTCCGGACGCGCCTCGTGATAGGCCACATCCATCAGCAGGAACGATCCCGGCTGAATCTCCGTCACGCCCTCATAGCGTCCCACAATGCCCGAAGTCCCCGTGCCAGCGCCCGTGACCACTTCGACCGGGATGCCGTTCGCCTCCAACTGGCGCCGGGTGCCGACCAGCTTTTCCATGCCGTCCAGACAGCGCCGCTTCTGCTCGTTCTTGTCGGGCAGCAACTGTAAATGACCGTCGTAGCCCTGCAAGCCGGCGAACCGCAAACTGTCCTGTTTGACGATGGCTTGCGCCAGCGCCAGGGCCGGGTCGCCGGGCTGCACTCCGCAGCGTCCCATGCCGACATCGACCTCGACCAGCACATCGAGAACGACCCCGGCCGCGCGGGCTACCTGGCCCATCTCGGCGACGTTGCCCGCGTCATCGACGCAGACGCGCACCTTCGCTCGCCGGCTCAGTTCGCAGAGCCTGCCTAGCTTCTTCGCGCCGATGATCTGGTTGGCGACGAGGATGTCCTTGATGCCGGCGTCGGCAAGCACTTCCGCCTCGTTGAGCTTGGCGCAGAGGAAGCGCGTCATCCCCTTGGCGGCGAGATAGCGCGCCAGTGAGCCGCACTTGAGCGACTTGAAGTGAATGCGGATATCGAGCGGACGGCCGGCAAACAAGCCGCGCATCCACGCCAGGTTCGCATCGACGATATCGAGGTCGAGCAGCAACTGGGGCGAGTCGAGTTCCGGAAACAGCTTGGCGTTCATCTGGGGGCCTCAAGGCGAGGAGCGGGGAAATCGGGGTTATTGTGTCAGCCGCGGCAGCAATGGCAACGGGCTGTTGGCCTTGAGAGGGCAACAGGCATCTGCTACAAGCCCGGACTTGCGGACCGGTGCCAGGTCCACTTACAGGGGCACGGCTCCGACGGATGCTGGAGCGATGTCATGGCCACGAACTCCGTTTTCGCCGGTTCCCGACAGCTGCCTTCTCGACAGTTGTGGCAGGTTCCGGTGTTCCTGTTGGGATTGACCACCCTGGCGGCGTTCTTGCTGGCCCGCCCGCTTTGGAACAACCCGCTGGCCCGCGCCGAAGCGCGGCTCGACCATGCGCGGCGTCTCTGGGACCGCGGCAACGCGCCTCCCGCCAAGATCCTCGAACTGGTCCGCTACTATCTCGAACATGCCGATCCGCAATCGCGCCGCGCCGCCGAGGCGCACCTGATTTGTGGCACGACGCTGGTTCGCAGCGCTCGCGCCGCGACAGGCGACCTCGCCTTGCAGACCTGGCAGCAAGCCTATCAGCATCTGATCCAGGCGCGCGACCTTCACCTTGCGGAAGAGGACGTTCCCCGGATGCGCGTCGCCCTGGGTGAAGCCGGCTACTACACCAACGACGATCTGAACTGGGTCTGCCGCCGGCTGACGGTCAACCTCGAAGCCGCCGACGACAAACCCGAGGCGTGCCGAATCCTGACCCTCGCCTGCCTGAAGAAACAGCCGGCCGATCTCGAAGCCGCCCTCAAGGCCAACGAGTGGCTTCGGCAGCAACCGTTGCTCGCCGAGGATGTCCTCGGACCGGCGCGGTTGCAGGGCGGCGAGGTGCTGGTGCGCTTGCATCGACCGGCCGAGGCGCGCAAGCTCCTCGAGAAAATCGCCCGCGATGCCGCGCCGGAGGTGCTGGCTCGCGCTCGTGTCCTGCGCGCTCGCAGCCATCAGGATGAAAATCAGTGGGCCGAAGCGTTCGCTCTGTGGCAGGAGGCGCTCGACGATAAACAGCAGCCGCCACCCGATCCGGGCGAACTACTCTACAACCTTGGCCTGTGCCATCGCCGGCTCGACCAGCGCGACGAGGCACTCGGCGCCTGGCGCGACGGCGTCAAGCGCGGCCGGGTCGAGGCTGCTATCGCTTGCTCGATCGGCCTGGGGGAACTGCTGCTGGCATCCGGCGACGAGGCCGCTGTCGATGCCCTTGTCTGGGCCGTGCGCGACGTCCGTTCGCCTGAGACATGGACCAACCCCCACATCGGCCTCAAGCAAGTACGCGAGGTATTCGAGCAAGGCTGTCTGGTCTTCCGTCAGAAGAAGGCTTACGAGAAGTCGCTCGCTCTCGCGGAAGCTTACGAGCGCCTGGCGGCACCCGGCATGGCGTCCTATCAGCGCGGCGTGGCCCTCGCGGAATGGGGACGCTCCCTGGCCGAGGCAGGGCAGATGGACCGGAAGCGCTCCGCCGATTTGCTCAAGCAGTCGGGGTTGGCATTCGAGCAAGCGGCGGAGGCGTCGAAGGACCCGGCCGAGCAGGCCGAGCGTCTCTGGCTCAGCGGCGGCGGGCATCTCGAAGGCGGCGACCCGGCCCGGGCCGTGAGTGTATTCGAGCGCTTCCTGCAACTAACCGGCCATACGCCCGAACGATTTGGGGAGGCGTGGTTCTGGCTGGCGGCCGCGCACGAACGGCTCAAGAATCGCGCCGATGCCGAGGCTGCCTACCGCCGTTGTATCAGCTATCGGAGCCGGTTCGGCACCCGCGCTCGCTTCCGTCTGAGCGAGATGGAACTGGCGCGCGGGCACACCGACGTGGCCGTCGAGATGCTCGAGTTGAATTTGAAGGCGTTGCGGCTCGATCCGGACGATGAATCGATGGAGAAATCGCTGTTCTCGCTCGGGCATCTGCTGTATGTGAAGCACGACTATCAGTCGCTGCGGCCGATCCTCGAGGAGGGCGTGAGCCGTTATCCGTCCAGCAGCGTCTGCAGCCGGGGCCGGTTCGAGCTGGCCGAGACGTATCGTCAGTTGGCCGTACTCGAGAATCAGCACGTCGTCCAGGGCGGCAACCTGCCGGAGGAAACCCGCGATCATTTCCTCAAGCAGCGGCGCATCTGGCTGGCGAAAGCGGCGGAACAGTTCGAGCTGTTGAGCCAGGCCCTGACGAGTGAGCCGCGAGCGGGAGGGTTGACGACGGCCGAGCAGGTCCAGGTGCAGTTCAGCATGGCCGACTGCCGCTTCAATCTCGGCGAGTATCCCGTTGCGTTGAAGTTGTACGACGATCTGGCGGACCGCTACAAGGGCCGACTGGAGCATCTGAGCGCGCTGGGCGGCACGGCCCGCTGTTTCGCGGCCCAGCGCGACTTTCCGCGCTTCCGGGCCCGCCTCGACGACATCCGCGTCGCTCTGAAAACAGTCGATTCGCAGACTCGCCGCGAGTGGGAGCAATGGCTCTCCGTCGCCGGCAAGGGACAATGAGTCCGCGCCGTGCAGGATGTCCGTCGCGCGCGTCGCTCCGTATAACCTCCGCAGCATCCCAATGCGTTCCGCTTCTTCCGATCAAGGAGATCATCAATGAGTAAGTCGCACGGGCTGGTCCTGTCGTTCCTCGCGGTTTGTGGCTTGCAGATCGCCTGCTCCGCCACGGTGGCCCAGGACAAGGACAAGAAGGAAGATCCGACCAAGACGGGCAAGGAAGTGACGACGACGAGCGGCCTGAAGTACATCGACCTGAAAGCCGGCGACGGCGACGAGGCGAAGTCCGGCAAGAAGGTGACGGTCCACTACACCGGCTGGCTGAAAAATGGCAAGAAGTTTGACAGCAGCCTGGACCGCGACGAGCCTTTCGAGTTCAACCTGGGCCGCGGCATGGTCATCAAGGGCTGGGACGAGGGTGTCGCCGGCATGAAGGTGGGCGGCAAGCGCAAGCTGATGATTCCGTCCAAGCTCGGCTACGGCGAGCAAGGCACTCCCGACGGCGCCATTCCCCCCAACTCGGAGTTGATCTTCGAGGTCCTGCTGCTCAAGGTGAAGTAACGCGGTGAGGTGTGGATTTGTGGATTTGTGAATTTGTGAATTTGTGGATTTGTGAATTTGTCCCCTGCTCTCTGGTCTTCCGGATCAGAGGAGAAGCAGAACCAGAACCAACCAAATCCACAAATTCACAAATTCACAAATTCACAACTCCACAAATCCACAAATTGACGGCGAACGAGTGCATTATCCCATGCGCGAGAGCCTTCAAACGCTGCTGGCGGGCGTCATCGATTACGCGGGCCTGTTCCCTCCGGCGCAGCTGCCGCTGGAACAGGCCATCCGCAATTACGCCGCCTATCGCACCACTGCCGAGGCCGGGATGCTCGGCCGGTTCATCTGTCCCGCCGCGCGCCTCAACGAACTGGCTCCCTTCCACGAGGAGCTATTCGCGCACGGTCATCCCTTCGTCTTCTCGGTCCTGGGGCGAGGTGGCAACACGACAAGGGAATTCCTCACGGGCCTGCGCGACGACCTCCGCGACATCGCAACTTTTCGCGATCGACATGGCCTGCGTGTCGTCGTTGATGTGCTGGAAGTGCGCCTGCCCGCTGACGTGCTGGGCCAGGAACCGGCCGCTGCCTCGCTATTCGCCGAGAGTGCCGGCCTGATCGAAGAACACGGCCCGCCGTCGCTCAAGCCCTTCTTCGAGTGTCCCCTGCGCGAGAACTGGCGCGCCGAAGTCGAGTCCGTCCTCGCCGCGCTGGCTGAAGGCCATCGTCATGCCGGCTTCAAGCTGCGCTGTGGCGGTCTCGAAGCCGCCGCTTTCCCAACGACCGAGCAGGTAGCCTTTGTCCTGACCGCCGCTCGTTCGCACAAGATTCCGCTGAAGCTGACTGCCGGGCTGCATCATCCGTTGCGTCACTTTGACGCCGGCGTTCAGGCGCCCATGCACGGCTTCCTCAACGTCCTCGTCGCGGCCGTGCTTGGAGCGACTCATCAACTCGCTGAAGATGTCGTGGCCAGCATCCTCGACTGCACCGATGCCGGTCAGTTTACCTTCGCGAATACCTGGCTGCGCTGGCAGGACCTCAGTGCCGATGAGGGCGAGATTGGGGCCTGCCGGCATGGGGTCCTCCTCTCGTTTGGCAGTTGCAGTTTCGATGAGCCGCGTGACGATCTGCGTTCTCTGCACCTCCTTTGAGCAACCCGCATGAACCCGACGAACGATCCCGCGCTGCGCTCCTGGGTGCCTGTCGCGGCCGATAGCGATTTCCCCATCCAGAACCTGCCTCTCGGCGTCTTTCGCCGATCGGGAGAGACGCCGCGCGTCGGTGTCGCGATTGGCGAACACGTCCTTGACCTGTCGATCCTCGAGACGCACGGGTTCTTCAGCGGCCCCGTGATGCGGCTGCATCGGGTCTTCGACCAGCCCGCGCTCAATCCCTTTCTCGCCCTCGGTAAGACTGCGTGGAGCGAAACGCGCGCCACTATCAGCCGATTGCTGCGCGCCGACGAAGGGACACTGCGCGACAACAGCCCCCTGCGCGAGCGCGTCCTGACGCCGACGAAGGATGTCGAACTGCTGCTGCCGGTGCGGATTGGCGATTACACCGACTTCTATTCCTCGCGCGAACACGCCACGAACGTCGGCACGATGCTGCGCGGGGCCGACAAAGCGCTGATGCCGAACTGGCTTCATCTGCCGGTTGCTTATCATGGCCGGGCGTCGTCCGTCGTCGTCAGCGGCACCGATCTGCATCGACCGCTCGGCCAGATGAAACCCGACAGCGCCGACAAGCCGCACTTCGGTCCGAGTCGCTCGGTCGATTTCGAGTTGGAGATGGGAGCAATCGTCGGACCCGGCAACGCCCTCGGTCAACCGATCCCTGTCGAGTCGGCCCTCGATCACATCTTCGGACTGGTGCTGGTCAACGACTGGAGCGCGCGCGACATTCAGGCATGGGAGTATGTCCCCCTCGGTCCGTTTCTCGCCAAGAACTTCGGCACGTCGATGAGCGCCTGGGTGGTGCCGCTGGAAGCGCTGGAGCCGTTCCGCGCGTCCGGCCCGATCCAGGACCCGGAGCCATTCCCTTATCTGAAAACGACTGGTCCCGCGACGTTTGACATCAGCCTCGAAGTGCTGCTGCAAGGTGAGAAGATGGAGGCAGGCGAGCGAATCTGTCTGTCAAACTTTTCGTATCTCTACTGGAGCCTGGCGCAGCAGGTGGCCCATCACACGATCAACGGCTGCAACCTGCAACCGGGCGACCTGCTGGCGTCAGGAACAATCAGCGGCGCGATGCCGGATTCGTATGGCAGCATGCTAGAACTGGCCTGGCGTGGCGCGAAGCCGATCGGTCTGACGAATGGTGAGACGCGCAGTTTCTTGCAGGACGGCGACCGTGTGACGATGCGCGGCTGGTGTCAGGGCAACGGCTATCGTGTCGGCTTCGGCGAGGTGACAGGCCGCGTTCTGCCCGCGATTGCGACGTGATTGCGTTCGCGGACGCGCTGGTGTAGGATAGGGAGAGATTTTGAGAGCCTTTCGCTGGAGGTCAATCATGGAACGAATCGTCGTCGATGCCGAGCTTCTGGAGAAACTGCGTCAACTGACGGTCCCTCTGGAACTCTGCGATGCCCAGGGCCACGTTCTGGCCCGTCTCAACCCTGTCTACGATCCCGCTCTCTGGGGACCGCTAGTACCGCAGGTCAGCGAAGAAGAACTGGATCGGCGGGAAAAGGCCAACGAAAAACGCTATACCACGGCTGAAGTCCTCGAACACCTTCGGAGTCTGTGATGTACCGCGTCGAATGGTTCCAATCCGCCCTCGATGAATTGATGCTTCTTTGGATGCATTCGAGTTCCGAACTCCGCGCGCTAATCACTCGGGCCGCGCATGAAATCGAATTGAAACTGCAGAAGACTCCTTTCCAGTTCAGTGAGCCTCGTCCCCGAATGCGCCGTGCCGCGTTCGCTGGACCTCTTGGCGTCAGCTTTCGAGTCGAAGAGGATGATGCGACCGTGACAATCATTCACGTCTGGATCATCCTTCCTCATCAGTCGAACGGCCAACAAGGCGCGATCAGCGGATAAGGGCGAGCGACTGTCTCCCGCTCTCACTCTCCTCCGCTGACTCGGTCCTCGACGACTCCACTTCCAGCGTCACGAGTACCGCCTTGAATGCCGGCGTCTTTGATGCGGGATCTGTCGTCGTCGGCACCAGTACGTTCGCCTCCGGAAAATACATCAGCACATTGCCCGCCCGGATGTCGAACTCGCGCACCAGAATGTTTCGCATCTCGCCCACGGCGCTTCGCACGCGCACTCGCTCATCCACCTTCAGCCCCAATCGCTCGATGTCCGCCTTGTTCATCAGAATCACGTCGCGCCGATCCTGACCGCGATAGATGTCTTCCTCTTCATACACGACCGTGTTGAACTGTCCTTCCGAGCGGACCGTCATCAAGCGCAACTGATTGCCCTCGCCGCGCAGGTGCGGCAGGGCATGGACGCGAAAGCGAGCCTTGCCCGTCGGCGTCGCGAAGCGCGGCTGATGGAACGTTCGGCCCTCAATCTGAAACTCCTGCTTGGTCCGGTCGATCTCGTGCAATGGCTCGAAACCCGGCACAATGCGCGCGATCATCTCGCGAACGTTGCAGTGGCGTTTCAGTTCTTGCCAGTCGATCGGCGAGCGCTCGCCGAGGACGAGTTGGGCCAGTGAGGCGACAAGGTCCACCTCGCCGCGCGGACCTTGCAATCGTGCGGGTCCGCCGTCGCTGAGGCGGACGAAATTGAACATCGACTCCTGCGTCGTTGGCTCGTCCTCATCGCGCGCCAGTACCGGCAGGATGAGCGTCTCTTTCGCCCGTCCCCAGGCATGGCCGGTGTTCAGCGTCGTGCTGAGATAGCAAATCTGCTCGAGTTTGCCGAGCGCGCGATGAGCGAACTTCGCGTCGGGATTGCTGCCGAAGAGGTTGCCGCCCAGGCACAGGGCCGAGTCCATGTCGCCGCTGTCGGCCGCCTTCATGCACGCCATTGTGTCCAGTCCCGGCGAACGCGGCAGACTGACTCCGAGGACGCTTTCGAGGTTGTCGAGCAACTTCTGCTTGAGGTTCGGCACGACGCCGACGCTACCCATGCCCTGCACGTTGGAATGGCCGCGGATCGGCAGCAGTCCTGCTTTCGGTTTGCCGACCATGCCGCGCAGCAGCGCCAGGTTGACAATCGCCTGCACGTTGCCGACGCCATGTTCGTGATGCGTGATGCCCATCGTCCAGCCGAAGACAACGTGCTTCGCCCGCTGATATGTGTCGGCAATGTTGAGAATGGTCCAGCGGTCAACTCCGGACCCGGCTTCGATGTCCTCCCAGCTCGTGGAATGGACATGCTCCTCGAACGCCTGGAACCCCTCGGTCGCAGCCTCGATAAAAGCGCCATCCTGCACGCCGCGCTGCAAGATCCACTTGGCGACGCCGGTCAACAGGGCAATGTCGCCGCCGATGTGCGGCTGGACGTAGTGACTGGCGATCCGGGTTCCGAAAAGCAGACTGCGGATGTCGGAGGGGACGCGGAAGTTGACCAGGCCGACTTCCTTGACCGGATTGATAACGATGACCTGGCCGCCGCGCCGGCGAATGGTCATCAGCGTTCGCATCAGCCGCGGATGATTCGAGGCCGGGTTTCCGCCGATCAGGAAGAACAGGTCCGCTCCCTCGACATCGTCGAGCGTCACGGTCGCCGTGCCGGTGCCGAGGGCATCACCCAGGCCGACGCCGCTGGCTTGATGGCAGTAAAAGGAGCAATTGTTGACGTAGTTGGTGCCGTAGAGCCGGGTGAACAGTTGCAGAAGGAAGCCGGCCTCATTTGACGAGCGGCCGCTGGCGTAGAAGAAGTGCCGCTCGGGTGGATTGGCGCGGAGTTGCCCAGCGAGGCGATTCAGGGCCGTTTCCCAGTCGATGACGCGATAATGCGTATCGCTCGGGCCAGCAAGTAGAGGTGTTGTCAGCCGGCCGCACCATTCCAGTTCGCGCGACGACAGCGTCTGCAATTGACCGAGAGAGTAGCGGGCGAAGAAGTCCGGACGCAGTCCTTCCTGCATGTCCGCGACCATGGCCTGGAGCGATTTCTTGCACACTTCCGGCCAGTGGCCCATCTCGTTGCGCATGCCGCCTGCCTGGCCGCCCATGCCCAGAGCGCAGGTCTTGCACGCATTCTTTGAGCGCATGGCCTTCCACAGCCGCCAGAAGCCGACCTTGCGCGCCATGCGCAGCGTGTACAGGATCGCCGCCCAGCCGCCGCCACTCTTCATGCGTTTCATGTCGGTCCTCCCGTGACGGTTCGTCCCCGGCGCAGCAACAGCGAAGCGATCAATCCCATGACTGCCAGGAAAAGGACGAAGATGAACGCGCGATGGGCCGAGATCGTAAGTTCGGCAGTCCGGGTCTGTGCCGCGTGAATGGCCACGCCGACGTAGCAGACCATGCACAGGCCCGTGACGTACCACACCAGCGCCGGCAAGAAGCGC
>JBBSDR010000072.1:0-11829 GCA_038240465.1 Gemmatales bacterium | reverse complement strand
CACCAAGATCGCTACACCGAAACTGCATGGCTATTTTGAACTTATGGCCTTTGTATTAGATAAAGTGGTAGTACCGAAGGATACGAGGTACAAGGAAGAAATCGTAGCGATTTCAAAAAAACTCTCCTGCATCAATGACCCGAATCGCTTGATATTGGAGCAAGAATTACAGGACCGTGTGGCCGCGTTGTACGGCTTGACGGCGGCGGAGCGGAAGATCGTGGCGGGTGTGGTGCCGGCAACGCGAACAGCCCCAGTGGAAGAGGACGACTGAAATGTACGTCAATCATGTGCGCATTTACGGTGTCAAGGTGCTGCGACACAATTTTCCCGAAGAGGGGGATTTGCCGGAACCTGCGCGACAGAGGGTATTGCTCCACGGGGCCAACGGTAGCGGTAAGACAACCGTGCTGGATGGCCTCTTCACTCTATGGCGGCTGTTCGGAGAATGGATCGACGCGGGAGCGGGGGGCCGCATCGATCCATCGTGGACCAGAAATCCATTCGCGCACGGCGAGATGACGGCGGTGGAGATGTGCGGCTTTTCCAAAGGCTTGGAATCGCTGTGGATCGGCATTGGCAAGGGGAATGCCTGGGAAGACCTCAAGAAGGAACACCCGCAGTCGCAGTTTGCAGGCATGATCACTTATGGGACGCCTGCCCGGGGAGAAGCTAAATTCATTCTCGAACTTCCGAAACTCGACCTTGGCGAGATGCGTGCGCAAATCCTGGTCGGGAAAATCAACAAGCCGAATGTGGTGTACATTCCACCTGAGGAAAGGCTCCTGCCCGCTCGAAGTCAACGCCCGAAACTTGTCAATCTCCAGGAATATCTCTGGTCCGCAGAATTCAGCCCGGAGATCGACCTCGACGGCCTCTTGATCACTATCAAGGCTCACGAACCTGCGCGATATGAGCGGACCCTCGAGTTGGTGAACGGGCTTTTGCGGAACCAGAGAAAGTCGCTCGTGGCTGCCGCACCCGGAACACGCCATGAGGTGGAAATCGAGACCGAGATGGGGCCGTTGCGTCCACATCCCTTGGATCTATTGTCGTCGGGGGAAAAGCAGATCGTTCTATTGGTCGCATTCGCGTCCTGTCTTTTGCAAGAGGGGGGAATCCTCATCGCCGATGAGCCTGATCTCCATATCCACGCGGCCATGGTGAAACCCTTGGTTGGTGTCTTGTATCAGTTGACTGAAGAGCGACACGGACAATTGATCGTGGCCGCCCATTCGACGCAATTGCGCAACTGGTTCGCTTCCCCCACAGAGCAGCTGCAGCTCAGCCCTTGGCTGGGAGGCTCCCAGCCATGAAATGGGCAAAAGATCTGTTGAGCAACGTCATTCAAATTGCCCCGCTGCAGAAGTTCCTGATCGTTGAGGGGCCAGAGGACCAGATTACCTACGAACGCTGGCTGATTCGACTCGACCCAGCCGCCGTTGCCAAGGTCCAAGTCGAACAACCGGGAAACAAGGGCAAGGTGCTGGAGGCTCTCGATTGGTTAAAAAAGTCTGGCGGCGATCCGCCGAATGTATTCGGGCTGGTGGACAGAGATGCGTGGACGGCGGATGAGATGAACAAGGTCCAGGCGGATTTACCTCGATTGCGCGTCAATGCGGATCGACACACGATCGAGAATTATTTCACCGACCCATCCGATATCGAGGCCGCCTTGTTTCATCGGGATAAGGAGAAATACCAAAAGCCCTCGCAGAAGCTTCGTACTCAGATCAACGCCGCTCGACAGGAGTGGGTGACTCATTGGGCGCTGTGGTGTACGTTGCAAAGGGTTTGGTTTCGCCTCCACCTGGACGAGAATTTTCCGAATGCAATCCTCGACCAACACCCGTTGCCCACTGACAATCAAATCGGAAAACAGCTACGGACCTGGGCGAAGATTCTGAATGTCAGAGACCTGTTGGCTGCGTACAAGATAGAACGCGACCAGGCGCTGGGCAAGACGCACCACGTTCAGTTTCGATCGTGCGTTCATGGGAAAGATTTTTTCAACCAAGTCGTCAAGACTCCCTTGTGCCAATGCGATCCGAGCATCCATCCCGATTCGTGGATCATTCGATTGATTGAATGGCAGCCCGAGGTGCCAGCGGATCTCAAGGCTTTACTGCAAGATTTGCTGGCCTGAACGTGATCGACCGACTGGCACCCGTCTCGCCGATGTCGTGCCGCCCCTCGCCGATAAAGAGCAGTTTCATGCCGGTTGTTCCTCGAACAGCTTCTCTTCTCCCAGCAAATACCACAGCTCGCCGAGCGCGAACTCTTTCAGCAGACGTTCGATATCGGGAATCTTGGTCATTGGAATGACCTTGGTGCCCGTCTCGGGATCGCGGACAAAGACGCGCACTTCTTCGGGGCTGGCGTAATTCAGCAAGAGCGGGTTGTGCGTGGTGATGACAATCTGTCGCTTACGGTTGCCCACTTCGCCGCGGCTCATTTTGCGAAGAATGTCGAGGACCATCTGCAATCGGGACGGGTGAAGCCCGTTCTCCGGCTCCTCGAACAGCAACAGACTGGCCGTTTCGGTATACGCCAGCGTGAGAAAGGCGGTCAACAACAGAGCGCCTCCGGAAGCCAAGGAAGCCGGAATCGTCACCGGCGGCTGGCCATTACCGGAGAGAATGAACTGCATCGCCTTGGCCCCCGACTGCTGACCCGCGGGCGGGAGAACGATACCCTTGAGCGTTCCGATTGCTTCATGCAGATCCTTCTGGAGCGCCTCAAATGAGGACCGATCCGCTGAGTTCTGCATGACGTCGAGGACTGCGGCGAGGTTCGCTCCGAACTGCTCCAGCACGATCCCCGGCTGCGGAATCGACGGGCTGGGGAGTTTCGCGAGGTCGAACTTGTACTCAAGGCTCGCTGTCAGGGCTTCCGCCAAGCCTGCGGAAGCCGGATTCCCTCCTCGGGCGAACTGTTGCAAGAAGAGGGAGCCCGACTGGAGTTGCTGGAAGACCTCCCCTTGCGGCGATTGGAAGGCGACGGCCAGTGTGCCGTTAGCCAAGCCGGAGCGCTGAGTTAGTGGCGGAGCCACTTTTACTGTCCAGAACTGCTTCGTCCCGTCCCATTCCAGACTTTCGAGCGCAGGTTTCTGATCGACGGGCATTTCCAACCGATAGTTGAATCGGTGTTCCGGTGTCGTTCCGGCTACATCCCAGATGATGGAGCGTGTCGCATCTTTTCGCCAGACCAGGTTTGCTCGCGTGCGGTCCCCCGTGAAGGTATTGCCATAATCTTGCCGAATCAGCTTGCCGAGGCTCTGGATTACGTCGAGAAAGCTGCTTTTGCCGCTGTCGTTGGGGCCGATCAGAATGGTAAAGTCGCCCAGCTCGACCGTGACGTCACGCAAGCACTTGTAATTTTCGATGTGAATGCGCTGCAACATCGGCGTTCTCAGGCTGTTCAGAGCGTGCTGCCAGGCCCCTCGGATAGTATACCCCTTGCTCGACCGATTGGTCATCGACAACCGGCAACCTCGGCTGTATGAGGCCCTGCTGTCGTCGTCAGGATTCGGGCTCAGTCTCCGGCAGCGTTCAATGGCGCAATCCCCGGCCCGATTGCCTCCTGACACATCTCGGGGCGCGGATGCAGACTCCCATCGGCGGTAATTTCGGCAAACGGCGCCTCGTCGATGGGGAAGTTGAATTCCGCCTGGTAGACCGACTTGAGCGCCAGGCGAACTTCTCCGACATTGCCGCCAAACAGTTTGCCGGCCGCCGCTGCCAGGGCGTCGAAGTCCGGCTGAAGAAGCACCTGCTCACTCAGGGAAGCCCCCAGGTGCAACGCTTCGGCCAGCAGAACGGTTCCCAGAACGTCGGCCAGAGCGTGCTCCGGCGATTCGGCACAGGCCGCCCTGCGATTCTCCACCCCGGCCACGTTCATGCCGGCGAGGAATTGCCACCACTCCAGCAGGACGATCCGCGGCTCCCCACACGCCGCCGCCGTCATCTGCGCCGACAACTCGCTGACGACTTTCCCCGGGATAAACGGAACGCCGAGGAACGTTTTCTCCTGCATTCGCCTGGCCTCCCCTCCCCACAACAGCCGGCGCAGCCGGCCCTGGAGGGCGAGGATCCGCCTGCCCAGCGCATCGTGGAACGGCTCGCTGTTCCGCATCTGCTCCTTTGCGCGGCAGCTGTCCATGGCGTGGCGCACTTCCTCCCTGCTCGTTCGGCTAAAGAGGGCGGCGTAGAGGCTGGCATGCTGGGGATACAGATGCCACAATGCCTGGCAGCGGCTCACCTGCGCCAGACTGGCGGGCTTATCGACCCGGAAGTAGCGCAGGACGGTAGGGTCTCCGCGGGCCAGCAATTCCGCTCGCAGCGTTTCTCGGGTCAGGTTGTTGACCTCCAGGACAACGTACCCCATTGCGCGGTCGTAAAATCCGCTCGTGTTCTCAGGCACCTGGCCGTCGTAGCCTGCCACGGCAAGGATCGGGATTTCTCCCTCGGCGAAACGGGCGCTGTAGCGCTCCACCAGTTGCGTCACACGGACCCCCGCCGGCGTCGCCGAGGCCTGATAGCTGCTGGGAGCGCCAAAAGACGACAGCCAGAGGAGAACGATGCGCCGCTCCAGGAACCAGTGGTCATTGAGTCCCTTGAGGAGGCCCTTGAACGCTTGCAGCCCAGCCGCCGCATCGTGCCGGAAAAACACGCCAAGGGCCTTGACGAATCGCACGGGCAACGGGGCGTCGGAGGCGGCGAGGCCGAGATTCTTGCGGGCCTGGTCTTCGAGGCGGCGAAGCAGCGCGATCCAGGCTTGCCGCTCCTGGCCGGAAAGGGCCGAGCCGGCCTCGACGAGAAGCTCGAAATCAAGGCGGGAGTACCTTTCCAGCGCCTCGGCCATTTCGTTCAGGGCGGGCACAAACTCAAAAAAGATCCAGTCTCTTGTTTTGGGGTCGGGAGCGGCGCGTTCCGGGACTGAAGCCGTGGCCGGCGGAGAAGGAGAGTCATGCTCGTTTGCCACAATTAATTCTCATTTCGGGGCGGTCGCTTCCGTCTGTCCAGAGCGTGCGCTCAGAGGTCAACTCATAGTATACCCCGTGTGTTATCTCTTTCGTCAGCCACAACAGGCGGGGCCGGCCAGGAGGAAGCAAACCATGACAGAACCGCGGGGCAGCATGGCTGCCAGGCCTATCGTCCAGGCGTTCCTTGTGTGCCGGGAAGTCCTCAAGGACATCCGGACGGGTGACCACATCCTCCTGGGGCCGACGACCCACTTGCGGCTCCAGCAGTTCCCCTGTCGAGTGGCCGTCATGGGCTTTCTGCAGATGGTCGAGGCGCACGGGCGCTACACCCTTTCGGCGTCGTTGCAGGATTCCGACGGCGAGCAAGTCTGGAGCTGGAGCATGAACGAACCCCTGTACCATCCCGAGCCGCTCTTCATCCATCAGGTGGTCTTCGGCGAATGGATACTGAGTTTCCCGCATCCCGGACGCTATCGGCTGGAACTTCGCGCCAACGGGGTGGAGCTGGCCGAGCAAATGCTGTGCGCCGGGCCCGCGGAGTTCTTTCGAGCGGAACAGTAACCGCGGAGCTGCTCAGGCCGGCTGCCCACAACCTCGCGCCGCGATAGTGCCCCGACGGAAGCAGAGAACGAAGTACCCGTGCAGGATTGACCTGGCAGTGCGATAATAGCATGCGGGAGAACGAGTCGCCCACCCGGCGATCTGCACTCGAGAGAGTGAGGGCGAAACCATGTACGTCAACCGCATGCGCCTGTTCAACGTCAAGTCGCTGCACCGAGACATTCCGGAAGGGGGAGGACCACTTCCTGAGCCGGCCCGGCGCCGCCTCGTGCTGCAAGGAGCGAACGGGAGCGGCAAGACGACGATTCTGGAGACGATCCTGACGCTATGGCGGTTTTGGGGACAATGGATCGAGGAGGGGGAACAGGAGTGGAATCCGTGGCTTGAGCGCGGCTCTCCTCCCTCGCCGGAGTATCTCAGCCACTACCTCACGAAGGCCGGACTTGCGGCCATCGAGATCGTGGACATTCCTAACTCGAAGCCGCTCTGGATTGGCGTGGGGCGGCACTCTGACAATCGTTACAACTGGCACAACTTCAAACTGGAACACCCGGAGGCTATATTTGCGGGACTCGTTCATACGACAACAGGGTGCAAGATCGAATTACCGCCCGGAGACTGGCTTAATATTCGCCATCGCAGCCTGGCCGGGTCGGAAAGCTTCCCAAACGTAGTCTACTTCCCTGCGGAAGGACGAACCATCCGCCCTCCGAAGAACCCGCGCGCCGAGATCATCGACACGACTACTTTCAACTGGACGGCGGTTTACGATCCTGCGCTGAGCCTTGACTCCATCCTCCTGACTGTGCAAGCTCGATTCCCGAAACAATTTGACGAATGCCTGTGGCTGGTGAACCTTGCCTTGGAACATGGGAAAAAACGGATCACCGGCTTCGGCCCCAACGGGCGGTTGGTCGTGGAAGGCCAGACGGAATCGGGAGCCTCCTTTCAACACCCGATCGAGGAACTGTCCTCCGGCGAGCGGCAGATGTTGCTCCTCGTCGGCTTCCTCGTGGCTTTTCTGCGACCGGGTGGGATCGTACTCCTGGATGAGCCGGATCTGCACATCCACATCGGGATGGTAGATCAGTTGCTGGAAACGATGGAACGGGTTGTCCAGGAGCGGAAGGGGCAATTGCTGGTCGCGTCGCATTCAGTGCGAGTTTGGGAGTGGTTCGCCCGGCAACAGGAGCGCATTGATCTGGACCCGTGGCGTGGAACCAGCGCATGAGCACACCGCCCAAGACTGTTGTGACTGTCCAGGGTTTTCTCCGCCGTGCGGCGGGAAGACGCGTACTTCTCGTGGAAGGACCGAATGACAAGGCCGTCTATGAGGCGTGGCTCAAGAAACTCGCCACCCCGAACCCTTTCACCGCCAGGGTGATCGTGGAGGCCGTTGGCGGGAAACCGGCGGTCCTCCTGTCGCTTGAGTGGTTTCGGGATCACGGCGGCAATCCCGGCCACCTCTATGGCCTGGTGGACCGCGACGAATGGGATGCGGCAACTATCGTTGCACAGACGACCGCGCTGCCGCAACTCCGCCTGGCTGCCGGGCGCGATTGCCTGGAAAGCTATTTTGCCGACCCGGATGAACTCGAACCGAGTTTGCAGGCCGAGGATGCGGCTTACGCCGTCCACTTCGCCGCCTTTCGCACACACCTGGAGTCCGCTCTTGCGGCATGCGTGGCTCACTGGGCATTGTTCACGACCACCGAGCGCCTCAAGGAGCGGATGAGAGACGCCGTGTACCCCGGAGCCTTTCACGCCGCGATCCCGATTCCGCCGGATGCCGACATTCAGAATCGATTTCAGACCTGGTCGAACCTGGTCGCCCACCCGCAACTCTTCAACGAGTTTGACGGACTCCGAACGGCGGCTCTCGGCGCGGCGACCGGTAGGCAATTTCGTTCTCATGTCGCCGCGAAGCCGTTCTTTGACGCGGTTGTCTATCCTGGCCCCGAAGGCTTGCAACGATTCCGAACGAAACCAGACGATGCCTGGCGCCTCGACCTCGCCGAGCATGCACCTGCCGTCCCCGCCGACATCGCTGCCATCCTGCAACCGCTGCTCGTTTGAGAAGTGGAGCCATCGCATGACCCTGCCTTTCGTCATCGACAACCAGCAGCATCGCCTGGCCGACGCGCTCAATGAGCTGCTCGCCCAGACCGCCGGCAAACCACTCGACATCGCCAGCGCCTACTTCGCCATCTCCGGCTATCGACTGGTCAAGAACGGTCTGGAGCAAGTCGGAGCGTTTCGTCTCCTCCTCGGCGCGGAACCGGAGTCGGGCGCCGACCTCGGCCTGCGGCCCAACGCCGAATCGCTCAGGAAGCGCCTTCAGGGCGACCTCGATGCGGAACCGTTCACCGAGGCCACGCTCAAACTGGTGGAGGAGTTGATTGCCTTCCTCCGGGCCGACAAGGTGGAAGTCCGGCTCTACGACAAGGGGTTCCTCCACGCCAAGGCTTACCTGTTCCATCAGGACCATGTCGGGCCGAACAATCGCGCGGATCGTCTGCGGCCTTTCGCGGCCATCGTCGGCTCCAGTAATTTCACCGGGCCGGGGCTGGCTGGGAATCGCGAGCTGAACCTCGTTCACCGCGTCCTGTTGCCCGACGAGAAGGCCGTCGATTTCGAGGCGGCGGAACGGGCCAGTTACCTGCAGCATGTCCGCGACCGGGAAACCATGCTCGATCCGGCCGGCGTCGAAGTGCCGGACGAAGCCCGCCGCTTCATCAAGAGCGAAGTCGGCGCCCGGGCGATCACCGACCTGATGAGCTGGTACGAACGCCAGTGGGCCGACTCGGTGGACTTCAAGGAACACCTCGTTGAATTGCTCGACGCCAGCAAGTTCGGCACGAAGGAGTACACGCCCTACGAGGTCTTCACCAAGGCCCTCTACGAATACTTCAAGGAGGAGCTTGGCGAAAACGCCCCGGAGCTTGGCCGCAGCGCAGTGGACCTGGCTGAGTTCCAGGACGATGCCGTCAAGAAGGCCCGCCGCATCCTTACTCGCTACGATGGCGTGCTGATTGCCGATTCGGTGGGGCTGGGCAAGACCTGGATTGGCAAGAAGCTCCTGGAAGACTTCGCCTACCACCGCCGCCAGAAGGCCGTCGTGGTCTGCCCGGCCTCACTCCGGCAGATGTGGGAACGGGAACTGGCGACCGCCACCATTGCCGCCCAGGTGGTTGGCATGGAGGAACTGGGGCGGGACACCTTCGACGCCTCGTCCTACGGCGATGCCGATGTTGTGCTGATTGACGAGTCCCACAATTTTCGCAACGACAAGGCCAAGCGCTACCTGGCCCTCGACACGTTGATTCAGTTGAACGGCGGGCGGGGGCGGGACGGCGAACACAAGAAGGTCGTGCTCCTGTCGGCCACGCCCATCAACAACGACCTGTATGACCTGGCGAACCAGGTCCGCCTGTTCACGCAGAGTCGGCCCGACTATTTCCGTGAGGCCGGAATCGGCGACTTCAACGCCTACTTTCGCCGGGCCAGGCGCATGGTGCGCAAGGACGACGTTCCCGCGGGTGTAGTACTCTTCAACCTGCTCGAAGAAGTCATGGTCCGAAACACCCGTCCCTATATCCGGGCGGCTTATCCGAACGCCACCATCAAAGGCAAGCCGGTCGCTTTTCCAAACCGGCGGCTGCACACTGTCGAGTACGACCTGGGGGTCACTTGCGGCGGACTGTACGACGAAATTGTGGCCGCCATTGATGCCCTGTCGCTAGCACCCTACAAGCTGGAAGCCTACAAGAAGAAGTCGGCCATCGCCGACGAGGAGCAACACAAGTTCGAGCAAGGCCGTGAAGAAGGCTTGGTCGGCATCTTCAAGACCCGCTTCCTCAAGCGGCTGGAATCGAGCATCGAGGCGTTCCGCCTGAGCCTGCGCCGGGCCTTGACCTTCGAGGAGACGTACAAGGACTACCTGCTCGACAGGAAGGTCGTTTCCTCGAAGGACTTTCAGAAGGCGATTCGCTTCCTGGAACAAGATGAAGAGGACGACATCAATGCCGGGAGCGTGGCCGACGAACTGGACGCCGTGACCGAGGCGAAGGAGTATATCGAGAGCCTGCCGACCGTTGACCTCAACCAGTATGAGCTTCGCAAGCTGACACATGACGTGGAAGCCGACGTGAAACTGCTCAAGAGCCTCTATGAACGGACGGAGGCCCTTGCTGCCAAGGACGGCAAGCTGACCCGGCTCAAGGGACTTCTGGCCGGGGATTTGAAGGGCAGGAAGGTACTCCTTTTCAGCACGTTCAAGGACACGACCCGCTATGTACACCGGCAGCTGACGCAGGACGCCAAGTTCCTGAAAGCGGCTGGCAACCCGCACATACGCCGCATCGACAGTGGCAACCACCCCAACGAGCGGGGCCACATCATCGCCCAGTTCGCCCCGGTCGCCAGCGGCAACAACAGCGCACCCGAGCAGGAGATTGACGTTCTTATCAGCACAGACGTTCTTTCCGAAGGCCAGAACTTGCAAGACTGCGGCGTCATCATCAACTACGACCTCACCTGGAATCCCATTCGGCTGGTGCAGCGCAACGGCCGCATCGACCGCATCGGCAGCCCCCACGCCAACATCGGCATTTACAACCTGTTCCCGGAAAAGGAACTGGAAGCCCTGCTGCACCTGGTAGAGCGTCTCACGGACCGCATCTCGACCATCGACGACCTCGGCCTGCTCGACGCCAGTGTCCTCGGCGAAGTCGTGCATCCCCGCACGTTCAATACTCTGCGCCGCATCCGTGAAGAGGACGGCACCGTTCTGGACGAGGAAGAGGCCAGGGCCGAACTTGCCGGGCCTGAGATGTTGCTCAAGCAACTCAAGGACTTGCTCAACCGGGACGGAGCGAGCGTGCTGACTGCCCTCCCCAACGGCATCCATTCCGGCCTGCGTCGGGACAAGTGCCGCGGCATGTTTTTCTACTTCCAGGCTCCCCGAACAGCCGGAGACGGCAAGCGGCATTTCTGGCGATATATCGACGCCAAGACCCACGAAGTCCTGGAGAACCGCTACGAGATTGCCCAACTGATTTCCTGCCTGCCGGACGAACCCCGTTACATCGGCGACCAGGACGTGTTTGTGCTCCAGGACAAGGTGATTGACCACATCCTCGCCGCCGACCGGGAGGCTGAGGCGAAGGCGGCGGCACCCACCGCCGTTGACCCGATTCAGCAGACCGTGAGCGAGGAAATCAAAGACGCCATTCGCCGCCGCGGCGTGGACCGGGACAAGGCCAAAACCTGCATCAACTTCCTGGGCCAGCCGATGGGCCGGGCCTTGCACGCCAAGCTCAAGATGGCCCACGAAAGCTGGAAGGTTGCCCGGGACGACGCCGCGCTGGTTGATGGAGTGGTCAAGCTCTCGGAACAGTTCGGCAAGCAAAGAGCGGACGATGCGCCGCTCAAGCGGCTGAGCCGGGAAGACCTGGAATTGATTTGCTTCGAGTATGTGTCGGGATGAGGCGTGATAAGAAGACTTGCGGTTAATGAACCATGTATATTTTACCATCAGGGCAGTAGGGGCAGTGGTTCCGGCATGGAGGGCGGTGCGATGAGTGACCGGCAACGACGCAGGCTCAAGCTGGATGAAATCGGCTACTGGTCCGAAATCAAGCTCGACATCATCCGGGATTATGCGCAGGCGTCCTCCACGATTTTTTCGGCTGAGAAGCAGGCCCGCTTCTACCACGTCTACATCGAACTGCTCAAGCACGGTTTCGGGGACTAGACTAATGGCCAACCACGTTGAAACTGACCACATCCGGCAACTGATCGAAGCAGGCGCTGTAGAGAGCCTGCCAGTTGCCGTTTCCGAAGCTGCTGATCGGCATTTGTGGGCATGCTTCCCGCTACGAATTGCGACTTCGATCATTGACTGGGATAAAGTTTCTCACATGGTGCTTAAATGGATGGCTGCTTCCGACGACGAGACGGCGTTGTGGGCTTCTATTACCATCGCCGGGCAATGCCCATTTGGCCTGCTGCTGCTCGATCGAGAACAGCCTTGCCTGATCGGGGGGTTCGATTTCATGATTCGCAATCTCGACACGTTGGTCTGGAAGGCACCCGGGTGCCGGATCCTGTTCGGTGTGCATCGTGACAACGAGGGGAGAATCGAATTCACTACGGGTGTAGTTGAGTTCGACGGCAAGGACAAGTTGTTCGCCTCCACGGAATAGAGCCGTGGAGCCATTCACGACCAGCAGTGTGGACCAAGAAAAGGGGTCGGACCCCGATCCAAATTGTGAAATTTGGAT
>JBBSDR010000071.1:0-11931 GCA_038240465.1 Gemmatales bacterium | reverse complement strand
GTACCCTCGGGACGGCTGGGCATGGAGCGGCCCTGGACCGTGTCCGAGTCCGGCAGGCCCGAAACGACGTGGAAGGTGACGACGATGGACATCGTCAGCGGCACCAGTTGCCTGCGCCTCTTCGCCGAACAGAAGTCCGACGACTGGGACCATCCCCGGACCGATCGCATCGCCTGGAGACGCCAGGACGTGGTCTGGGTGTCGCCGCGCACGGGCTTCGCCCAGCGGGTCGAGCGGCGCATCGAGCATCGTCCGGGAGGCTACCTGGAACCATCGCACGTCAGCACATTGAACTACGATCTGCAGAGCAGCTTGCAGTATCCCGCTGCTCTTTCGGACGATCGCCGCCGCGAGGTGCTGCAAACCGACCTGCTGCAGCAATCGGCCCGACCCATACTGGAACAGGGCGCGCGCAGCGGGCCGCGCCTCGACACGCTGATCGCCCGCGCCAAGGCCTATCTCGATTCACAGGCCCAGACGCCCTACCGCGAGGCCCTCGTGCAGCTAAAAGAGCGCATGGAGGCCGCGCGGCGCGGCGAGAGTCCGCCGCCGCTGCCCTCACTGACCGCGCCGGAACCCGTCATCGAGGCGGGGCCGCGCCCGTTCGGTGTCGGCCGGCCCGCGCCCGAGTTCAGCGCGGCCGATCTGCTCTGTCCCGGCGAGAGCGTGTCCCTGCGCGGTTTGCGCGGCAAGCCAGTCCTGATGGTCTTCTTCAATCCCGAGTCGCACAACCTCGATGAAACGATGCAGATCATCAATGGCCTGGTGGAGCGCAACAAGGAAGTGACGGCGGTCGGGCTGGTGCTGGCCGGCAACCCGGATCGGCTCGGGCGGCAGAAGGCCGCGAAGGGCTGGAAGTTGCCGGTCCTGAATGGTTCGGCGCTGAAGACGAGTTACGCAGTCGATTGCACTCCGCGGTTGGTGATGATTGTCGCGGATGGCGTGGTCCAGGGCGTCGTCGTCGGCTGGGGGGAGGAGACAGAAGCGGAAGTCCAGGCACTGCTGCGCCGCTGGCTGCATCGCTGATGGCCCCTCCGCTGCAATCCGCAAGGTCGGTCGCCGCGCCCGGGAAACTCATGGAATCGCGGCATTCGCGCGCTTGCTCCAGACCCGAATGAGACGATAGGATTAAGTTGCTGAGTGCCGCACTCGAGAGAGTCCGTCATGGTTGACTATCAGATCCAGTCCGGCACACGGACCTGCTGCGTCACCGGACGTGTCCTGAGTCCCGGCGAAACGTTCTTTAGCGCTCTCGTTCCGGAAGGCCCGCAACTGGTCCGCCGCGATTACTCGCGCGACGCCTGGCAGGGTCCACCCGAGGGAGCGGTCGGTTACTGGCAAGCGCGCGTTCCCGAACACGATCCCTCGCGCCGGCCGGTTATTGATGACGATGTGCTGATGGAATGCTTCACACGACTGGCAGGGCAGACGGAACCGGGACAGCTTGGCTTTCGCTATGTCGTCTCCTTGCTGCTGATGCGGCGCAAACGGCTGAAGTTCGAGGATGTCGATGTCAAGGATGGCCGCGAGGTGCTGTCGCTGCGCTGCACATTGACCCGGACGGTCCACGAGGTCGTCAACCCGGGATTGAGCGACGGCGAGATCGGCGCGGTTCAGGACGAAGTCAACAAGATGCTCGGCTGGCGTTGAAACTTATCGAGGGCTGTCCATGCGCTATCTGATCCAGGGACTGACGCTGGCCGGGCTGTTGCTGCTGGCCGGCTGCAGCAACGTGAACCCGCGGCCGAAGCCGCCCAGCTCGCGCCAGAGCCGCTGGGATGGCAAGCCGACCGCTCCCTCGATGGTGGCCTATCTCAGCGAGAATGCCCGGCTGCTTCCCGCCTTGACCTGCGAGGACATCACGCTCGACTGCCGTCAGGGCAAGGAGAGCGGTGTCGTCACCGGCCGGATGGATTGTCAGAAGCCGAAAAACTTCCGACTGACGGCGAAGCTCTCCTTCCAGCCCATCGTCGATATGGGTTCCAACGATCAGGAGTTCTGGTACTGGATCAGCAAGGCCAATCCGCCCTACGTCTATCACTGCACGCATGAAGCGCTGTCTCGCGGCGGGGTCCGCATGCCCTTCCCCTTCCAGCCGGAAATGCTGCTGGACTCTCTCGGCATGGGCGAGTTCGATGCCACGAAGAAGTATGACGTTCGGGTAACTGCCGCGAACGTCGAGTTGATCGAGCAGGCGACGTCGCCCCAGGGACAGCCGATTCAGAAGGTGACGGTGTTCAACCGTTCTCCGCGCGGCGATCAGCCGACGGTTGCGGCCCACATTCTCCGCGATGCCCAGGGACGTAAGATCTGCGAGGCCGTTGTCACGCATGCCCGGCACGATCCTGCGACGGGAGCGGAACTGCCGGTGCGCGTGACGCTGAACTGGCCCGATCAGCAGGTCGAGATGAAGATGAAGCTCGACAACCTCCGTATTGTCCAGCCGAGCGTCGAGTCGGCCCAGCGGCTGTACACACGCCGGGCGTTGGCGTCGCAGCAATCGTTCAACCTGGAAACCGGCCGGGCGGATGCGCCGTCGGGACAGGCCGAGTTGCAGCGGGTGAGCGATCCGACGCGGTAAACACTTCCTTCTGCCGCTTGCGGCTTAGCGGTTGACCCCGCCAAGCCACAAGCGGCAACACCCGCTAAGCCGCAAGCGGCAAGACAGTTCTCTTTACCTCTCGCGCTGACGATTGCTACACTGGATGCAGAGAGATCGCACACGTCCCCGGAGTCGTGGCATCATGCATCCAACCCTTCGCTGGTTCTGCTTGCCTCTGCTCCTCATCGCTGTCTCAACCAGCCACGCGGGACTGCACTACTCCGGCGAGGAGTTCAATCCGCTGCCGTCGCAATGGCGCGGCTTTCTTCTCGACCAGCGACATTTGCGTCTCCTCGCCATCGCTCCGGCTCCCAAGGCCCCTGTCAGCGCCAGCCGTCTGCGCTACGAAAAAGCCGCGGCGGAACTGGAGAAGACCGCTCGCTCGCGCGTTCTGACTGCCGACGAGGCGGCCGACCTGGGCGCTCTGAACGTTCGCCTCGGCAATCTCGCTCGCGCCGTCGCGGTCCTGCGCGACGCCCAGCGGCTGCATCCGCGCCACTATCGCATCGTCGCCAATCTCGGCACTGCCTGGCATCTGCAGGGCGATCTCGACCAGGCCGAGACGTGTCTGCGCGACGCCGTCCGTCTCGCGCCCGGCAACTTCCAGCGCGCCGAGGAGTATCATCTTCGCCTGGTCCAATTGCGCCGGCAGCAGCGCGAGCGACTGGACCTCGATCCGCTTCTCGACATCAAGTTCGTCAACGACAAGGGAGAATACGAGCCAGGCAGGCTCGCCCTGGAGCAGCGAAAGAAGCTGCCGGCGGGAGCCATCGCCGATTTGCAGATGCTGGCCATGTGGCTGCCTGCCGATGGACGCCTATTGTGGCTGCTCGCGGAGTTGGCCGCGATTCATGGCGACCTGCGAACCTCGGCTTCAATGCTGGATGGCTGCGTCAACGAGTTCGCCCTGCACGGTCCCGAATTGCGGCGGCATCGCCAGTTGATGCGCGAGGCGGCCGATCAGTTGGCGAAGAGCGGCTTGACGACAAAGCCCGACCACGAAGGTCACGCCGGCACACTCAAGACGCGCTCGACCAGGCCCTTATTCGATCGCCAGGCGCTCGCATCACTGCCGCCGATCAAGCCGGAGGGACTCAACGTCCTGCCCTGGAACGCGATCGCGTTGACTACTGTTGATCGCCGATACAAACCGACGTTTCCGGCCTATCTGCGCGAACTGGACGGACGGCCCGTGAAGCTGACCGGCTACATGCAGCCGATCGGCAGCGATCCGGACATGAACACGTTTCTGCTGATCGAGTATCCGGTCGGCTGCTGGTACTGCGAGACGCCAGACATCACCGCGATGACCTTGATCGAGATGCCGCCGGGCAAGAGCTGGCGCTTCTCGCGCGAGCCGATCCGGATCATCGGCAAGCTGCAACTCAACGCGAAGGATCCGGAAGACTTTCTTTACAAGGTGACGGGGGCGAGTGTGACAGCGGCGGAGTAAAAGATGAGAGACAATTGCAAAATGCAAATTGCAAAATGCAAATTGCAAAATGAAGAACAGAACGAGCGATCACATCGCGGCTCCGGTGACTTCTGATCAATTTGCAATTTGCATTTTGCAATTGTCTTTTCTGAGGCCCAGCCGGCCTCATAAGTCGGCTGGCTGGTAAAAAGGGATCGTGTCATGGCGCTGACGAAAGAACAGATCGCAACGCAGCAGAAGGAAGCCGAGGAACTGCTCTTCTCGGGGCCGCAGACGCTTGGCTTCGCCAAGGGACTTTTCTTCGGCCACTTCAACGCTCCGCTCCTGTTCCCCTATCCGCAACTCGACGCCCGCGAACAGCCCATCGTCAATGAGGCCGTCAGCGCGGTGAAGCGATTTGCCGAGGAACACATTGATGCCGTCGCCATCGACCGCGATGCGGATATTCCACGCTCCGTCATCGACGGACTCGGCAAACTCGGCGTTCTCGGCATGACGGCACCCGTTGCCCAGGGAGGCAGAGGCTTCTCGCAGATGGGCTATTGCAAGATCATGGAGGTTATCGGCGGACACTGCTCCTCGACGGCCGTCTTCGTCAATGCTCATCACTCGATCGGCATCCGCGCCCTGGTGCTGTTCGGCACGGACGAACAGAAGGCGCGCTGGCTTCCCGGAATGGTGACGGGCGCACAACTGGGTGCGTTCGCCCTGACGGAACCCGAGGCCGGCTCCGATGCCGCCAACGTCCAGACGATGGCCACACCCACACCCGACGGCAAGGGCTATCTCTTCAACGGCGAGAAGCGCTACATCACCAATGGCGGCATCGCCCAGGTGCTGACGGTGATGGCGCGGACGCCCGCTGCCAGCGGCGAGACGAAGGTGACGGCCTTCCTCGTGACGCCGGACATGCCGGGCTTCGAGGTCGTCGAGGCGCGCATGCCCAAGTGCGGCATTCGCGGCACCGCCACCGCTCGCCTGGCTTTCCACGATATGTTCGTGCCGAAGGAGAACATCCTCGGCCCACTCGGCAAGGGACTGCGTGTCGCGCTGACGGTCCTCGACTTTGGCCGGACTACGTTCGGCGCCAGCTGCACCGGCGCGGCCAAGACGTGCTTGAAAGCCGCCATCGCTCACGCTCGCCGCCGCAAGCAGTTCAAGCAAACGCTGAGCGAGTTCGAGCTGGTCAAGAAGAAGATCGCCTACATGGCCGCTCACGTCTTCGCCATGGAAGCGACGACGACCGAATGCGCCTCGTTCATCGACCGCGGCTTCGAGGACTACATGCTCGAGACGGCCATGCTCAAGGTGTGGTCGACCGACGCGCTCTGGCAAATGGTGAACGACACGCTGCAAATCTACGGCGGCCAGGGTTACTTCAACAATGAACCTTTCGAGCGCATGATGCGCGACGCCCGCATCAACCAGATCGGCGAGGGGGCCAACGACGTGCTGCGGGCGTTCATTTCCATGGTCGGCATCAAGCCCATCGCCGATCAGTTATTGGGAGTCAAACAGGCCTGGGAGCGAAAGCAGATCGGCAAGCTCTTCGGATTCCTCGGCCGCCAGATCAAGCACCGTCTCTCGACGCCTGAGGTGCCGGTACGTTCGTCGAAGCTGAGGTTCACGGCGCGAAACCTGGGCCGCCGCGTCCGGGAATTCAGCATCGCGGTTCAGAAAATGCTCATGAAGTACCGCGAAAGCATCCTCTTCCGCCAGTACGTTCAGGAACGAATCGCCGACGCGGCCTGTGAGCTGTACGCCTCGGCCTGCACCCTGAGCCGGCTCGATCATCTGTACTCGCTGGGGAATGGCAATCAGGAGGAGATGCGGCGTGAGACACAGGCCGGCATCTATTTTTTGACGCTATCGGATCGCCGTATCGGTCAGTGCCTGGCCGCGCTGAAGGACAATGACGATGCTCAGACGACGAAGACGGCGGATATGTATCTTTCCTGAAGCGAAGGGTATCATGCCAAACGACATGAGGCCGGAAGGTCAAACGCGGGTCCATTCCGCAGGGCCGCGCGGGGAGGGAGTGGAGTTCAGATTGGATATTCCTCTGCGAGGATCGCGTTCCAACACGTCTTTAACTCGGCCCGAATGTCCTCATCGGCCTCCAGTAACCTTTGGTATTCGCGAAGGACGAGACTCGGATCGCCAAGCAGCCGCAAATAATACCAGAGTGTTCTCGTCAACCCATTGACGATGATCTGGCAACCTGTGAGTTGTTCAATACGGAGGATGGCATCGTTGACACTGTCGTTATCCTGCGGCAGGATATACTGATCGTGGGTTGTGAGAATGTAATAGCGAGAGATCTGTTTCCCAGTGAACTTCCGCTCCAACTCGTTGACCATGGCCGCAGTGATCGGTTTTTCGCTCTTTACCTCAACACCCTCAAAAGGTTCTTCGCCTTTGTTGACCTGAATATCCCCGATCGCACCCGAACGAATGTCTGCAGTGGTGTGTCTCTCCAAGGGGAGAAGCTTGGAGCCTTCATAGCGAGCCATTTCATCGACCATTCGGGCATAAATCGCGTAGAGAGCCAGTACCGGGAGTCGAGCTTTTCCTTGGCCAGAGCTTTCGCTCAAGTGCCTCTGAAAGACACGCATAATTTTCGCGATTTTGGTTTCCAAAGGAGGGACAGCAGTGTCTGTTGAATGCATGGCCTTTGATTTGTCATACCATAACAGATAGGAGACGACCGTCTCCGCGTTACCTCCTTGTTTTTGAATAAAGTGCAGAAGGCCGAGGAAGGCTTCTCGGTTTCCGCGTCCCCGAGGATTGCAAGGATATTTCAAGTCCCATGGGAGTGAATTTTCAAGATTTCGGCCGCTTTCCACTCCCGAGGCCTCACAATGTGTATACCCATGACGCTTCAAGAAAGGGGTCACAAGGTTTTGGTCCAGGCTTCGGTTGGAATACCCGTTCGTCATCCGATCCTGAGCGAGTCGGATATCCTGGCGAGGGACCGCGAGTTTCTTCACACAGCACGTTACCGCGATACTGAAGAGGTATTTGTTCGATCCTTTGTTATCGACCAGCGTTCTGACAGCGTCAAGGATGGTCTTTGGGATGTGCTTAGCATCTTTGCAAGCGACGGTCAGGGCAGCCAATAGTTCCGCTTCCCAGACTTTAACTTCAGGGATCTGCACTCGCTCCAACCGGGTTTGAATCCTCTGCAGGATTGCTTCTTCTGCTGGGGGAACAGTCATGATTGAGCCTCAATGGGGACATGAGAGGGAAGGCCGCACTACTTCAGAATGCGCATCAGTGGGGTGGGAAGGGTTTGGTTTGGCTCAACGGCATTCCCGTTAGGTCTGTCTACCCACGACACGGAGATCTGTTTGTCGATGTGCTGGGGAAAAGGGTAACAACACCGGAAGTACCCAGGGGAAATTGTGGAATTAGTCTCAAAGACGCGAATGTCAAAACGAAGAGACCGAAGCCATTTCACAGTGCCAAGGAAATCGGCAACCTTGGATTCATCGCCAAACGAGTCCATCAGCGTACTCGGGCAATCCACGGCAAGTCTCGAAAAAGTGCTAAAGTGTTTGGCGAATTGAAGGAGAAACGTGGGCTTCGTTGAACCGATGACCAGTTCGAGATCAAAAATCGGGTGCGGTTCCGTGAAATGTCCAAACACGTCCACTAAAGATAGATAGCTCGTGTTGCTGCATAGATAGTCCTCAATGGCATCCCAGCCCGCAACGATATCCTCCGCGCTCGGCGAGTTGAGTTCGCAGGAGATCGATCGCAGCCCAGCGCCAATGGAGTGATGAAACCGCAGATGATAAGTCAGCAGACATGGATTGCTCAAGCGCCCGGGAAGGATGCGTGAAACCTTGAGGTGGGCCTCCCCGTCCGTGACTCGCTCGCCGATTTCAAACGTCCGCGCAAGAGGGGCCTCGATTGTTCTCTCGCTTTTCACTCTTTTCTTCCAGGAAGAGTATCCGCAATGGTATGTTCGTTCTGTTGCCTGCTCTGCGACAGAGTCAGCCAAAGGGTCCCGATCGAAAAGTGGGCATTCAAGATTCTTGTTCTTGACCGTTTGACGGCGAGTCCGCTGTGCCTTTTCGCGTTTCCTGCGATCAAAGGAGAGCGCGGAATCGAGTGGCAGCAGATCGATGGGAAGTTTGCACCCGAAGAATTGAACCGCCACCGCTCTCGCCAACGCGCCCCCGAAAGCAGGTGCGACTGAGTTGCCGAGTTGCTGCAGCGCGGTGTTTACCGGACCGGCAAACTGGTAGTCGTCGGGAAACGTAAACAGCCTCTTGTATTCAGCGAATGTAAATCTTCTATTCTTCCAGTGGAACGGTCCCGAATACTTCCCAAGCCGTGCAACGATGGTCTTCGTAGGAAAATCAGGGTGCGCTTTGTATAGGAAATCGGAGAACCGAGATCGCCAAGCAAATACTGGATTGGGATGGCCGAGTTCCTTCGTGAAAAAGTGGTAATTCATTCCTGGAGGGATTTGTTCCAGCAGTTCCCCGTATTTCCCCGTGAACTGCTGCATCGGTTCGTCAGGAGCAGAAAGACTCGCAATCGCTTCTCTGCATGACACATGGGGGATTCCGCTTGCGGAATCCGGCCCGTGGGTTGGCCGAGGGAAGCGGAAGACTTCCCCTTGGAGACTGCCAACTAAAATGAGTCTCTCCCGATACTGTGGCACGCCATAATCGGCTGCATCCAGGACTCGGTGCGATATCCGATAACCCAGATCGCCGAAGGCTGCGAGAATCCGTTCCCAATCCCGCCGCTTATTGGCGGACAAAATGCCGCGCACATTCTCGAACAGGAACCCGCGGGGCCGATAATGCTCGATCAGTCTGCAATAATGCTCGAACAAGGATCCTCTGCTATCCGTGATTCCTGCGATGCCGCCTGCCCGCCTGCCCGCAGCCGAAAAACTCTGGCATGGTGGTCCGCCGATGATGAAATCGCACTTCGCGATTTCGATTTCGCGAGGCTGGAGTTGCCGGATGTCCTTGTTGATGACCTGGCATTTCGAGGCGGCATATCGCGTTCGATTGAGTTCGAGCGTTTTGCAGAACACCGGCTCGACCTCCACACAGGCTTCGATCGAGAACCCTGCATTGTGGAAACCGATATCAAGTCCCCCCGCGCCTGTGAAGAGGCTCAGTGCCTTGATCGGTTCTGCTCGATGGGTTGTCTGCATTTTAGCCCCCGACAAGGAACAGCTTAGGCTCATCCGCCGCGAACCGACACCGATTACAAATTCAGACTGTATTCTCCTCCCGTTGACAAGTCAATCAAATTGTGATCATTTGAACAGGAGTCCGCCAGGTTTCTTGCCCACGCGACGCGACTGCGTCTCACCCCCAACTCAAACGCAGGAGATGAAATGGCGACCGCTGTTGAGAAAAAACCCCTCAGACATTCTGCAGAACCATCCCAAATCCGATCAAGCCGCCCGGCCCGTCACGCCCAACTTTCGCGCTTCGCCAATGGCCTCGCGAATGCGAAGGAACGGTTCCGACAGATCGAGCAGCCCTTCGACACTCGCAAGATACTCCTGCGCGGCCTGAAGGTCCTCCGGATAGCGCGGATGAGCAGCCAGGGGACCGCGCTCCGCCGATCCGGGTCCGGGGAGGTACAATACCGGCACCTCGACGCGATGGCGAAGGTCGAGAACAGCCTCGGTGTCGGTCACCAGCAACTGAACGCTCACCCCCGCCTTATCGACGAGCGTCTTGCCGATCAGATCGGCGCAGATGTAGCCCTTCAGCGTCGCGGCGTAGAGGATCTGCTGCACGCGGTTGGGCTGGACTGCTGTACTCAGACGAAATTCCAGCGGCCGGCCCCAGATGTTCGTGATCAGGTAGCCTCCCAGATAGCTTGCTCCCTCCTGAAGTACGGTCAAGAAGCCGAGATTGACGGCGGAGGCCGCTGCCATGGAGTTGTCTCCTTCTTCGGTGGTCCTCACAAGGAGCGCGATGAAGCCCGCGACGGCAGGATGGGCATTCTTCAATTCGGATAGAATCCAATCGTGACTTGACTCCTTTCCTCGATTCCCCCTATCCTCATGCTCTTGTTCAGATTCGCGCGGTTGCGTAGACTTTACTATGTAACTCGCTCCGCTAATGATTGCCAGACGAAGGATCAGGTGAAATGTCTGCCGAGCAGCCGGACAGCGCAAAACGGTCGGGTGTCGAGATCGCCAAGGAGAACAGCCGCTATCTGCGCGGCACCATCGCGGAGGTCCTGTCGAGCGACGCGGACCACCTCGACGACGCCGACAAGAACCTTCTCAAGTTTCATGGCTCCTATCAGCAAGAAGATCGCGACGCGCGCAAGAACCGGACCAAGGACGGTGTGCGCAAGCACTTCATGTTCATGGTCCGCTGCAAGATCCCCGGCGGCAAACTGACTGCCGATCAGTATCTCGCCGTCGATGACCTCGCCGGGCAGCACGCCAACGGGACGCTTCGCTTCACGACGCGCCAGGGTATTCAGTTGCACGGCGTCCTCAAGGGCGATCTGAAAGCCACCATCGCCGGCATCAACGCTTGCCTGCTCTCGACCCTGGGAGCGTGCGGCGATGTCGAACGCAACGTCATGGCCTGTCCGGCTCCCGATCATCGAGACAGCGTCCGCCCCCAGTTGCAGGACGCCGCCGATCGTATCGCCAGCCACCTGGCGCCCAGGACCAAGGCGTATCACGAGATCTGGATCAACGGCGAACGTCTGCCCTCGGCCGTGGAGGACGTCGAGCCGATCTACGGCAAGCTCTATCTGCCGCGCAAGTTCAAGACGGGCCTTGCGCTGCCCGAGGACAACTGCATCGACGTCTACGCCCAGGACCTCGGCTTGCTCGCCGACATCAACAGCGGCAGCGTGGTCGGCTACGACGTCCTCGTCGGCGGCGGCATGGGCATGACCCACGGCAACGACGACACCTTCCCGTACATTGGCCAGCCGATCTGTCACATCGCGGCCGAGGAATTGCTGCCGACAGCCGAGGCGATCGTCAAGCTGTTCCGCGATCATGGCAACCGCGCCAATCGCAAGCGTGCTCGCATCAAGTACCTCGTCCACGACTGGGGCGTCGAACGCTTCCGGTCGGTGCTGACGGACTATATCGGTCGATCCTTGACGCTGCCTCGGGGACTGGAGGCGACAGGCTTCCTGACCCATCTCGGCTGGTATCCGCAGGGCGACGGCAAGTGGTACTATGGCATCAGTGTCGAGAACGGCCGGGTCAAGGACGAGGGCGATTTCCGGCTGCGAACCGCTCTGCGAACGCTCGTCGAACGCCTCAAGCCGACAGTGCGACTGACAGCGCTTCAGGACATTTTGCTGTGCGACCTGCCCGCCAGCGCTCTGCCCGCGATCGAGCAAACGCTGCGGCAGCATGGAGTCAAGCCGCCCCAGGAACTGACGGTCCTGCAAACACTCAGCATGTCCTGTCCGGCGATTCCGACGTGTGGCCTGGCCATCTCCGAATCGGAGCGTGCGCTTCCCGGTATCATCGACGAGTTGGAGGTGCGACTGCGCGAACTGGGACTCGAGAACGAGACTATTGGCGTCCGCATGACCGGCTGTCCCAACGGCTGCGCCCGGCCCTATCAGAGCGAGATCGGCATCGTCGGCCGGACAGGAAACAAGTACACGCTGTTCGTCGGCGGACACTTGCTGGGGCATCGGCTCAACTTCGAGTTCCTGGACCTTGTGCCGCGCGAGCAAATTGTCGCCGTCCTGACCCCGCTGCTGGTCCGCTTCAAGGAACAGCGTCAAAACGGCGAGAACTTCGGTGATTTCTGCCAGCGTCTGGGCGCGGAGGTGGTTCGGGGCCTGGTCCCTCCAAAAGCATGATGGATCGAGTTCACCCCCGTGGTGCAGGCAGCTCGCCTGCTCTTCTGCTTTCCGT